>JBDHVO010000146.1:0-3636 GCA_039809675.1 Proteocatella sp. | reverse complement strand
CCACAGTTTCTCCCCTCACTACATCATAATTGTACATCTTATCCTCATTAAGGGTATACTGCTCATTTATTCTCTTATTCATGATGAAGTTTATAGGGCTTTTTGTAAATTTCACGTCGAAGAAGTTGCCCACTACAATGTTTAGGTAAGCGTCCTTGGCATGATGGTAGTCATTTATTTCTCTAACTTTGGTCAGCTCGAACTTTCTTCTAAAGTCGGAGATATTGCCTGCCTTTGAATAGACTATGTCTGTATTTGGCAGTATTGTTTTTAGAATCTGTATCAGAGCTTTGGAGGATTGTCTTGTTTCTACAAGCTGTCTATTGATAAAGTCTGCAAGCTCTGCATCTGTAAGGCTCGTTTTTCTTGTTAACCTTTCAAATTTTGATTTGCTGATTAAGCCTTGATCAAGGAGAGTTTTCCACCAGTTTTCATTTTTCCTTTGAATTTCAGGTGCTAGGGGATAATAATCTTTTTTCATACTTTGATTTATATCTTTTTTTACTAGAACTAGGTTGTCCAAAGAGTCATCTTTCTTTTTGCTCCTTGGAATGATGTGGTCTAGGTCGTACATGGAGCTGTTATTAATATCTCCCAGGTTTATATATTCTCCTGAATACATGCACTTGCCGTGCTGGGTGTAGTAAAGGTATAGTCTTCGTGAATTTAATTCTGCATTATCCTTATTCCTAAGCTCCTCATAGAGGCCTTGTTCAGTTTTGATGTTTTTATAAAGCTCCAAAAGCTGGTCTTTTCTGCTTTTGGTCGCTTTCTTTTCAGCGTCCTCCCTAGCAACTTCGACAAATATTTTTGCAGGGTCTGCCTTCATTATTTTTTTGATTTCGTCTACAATTTTCAAGGATTGCCAGATACTTCGTTTTACTGCAGGAGATACGTAAAGATCGTCTAGGATTGAGTAGTCTAATTTGTCAGGTATTGTTATTTTGCCAGAGTTGTATCTTTCTATTGCTTTTCCAAACCCCCCTGATGCTCCTATTAGCTCCATGAGATTTTTTTCTCTACTTCGCATAGCTTGTATTATGGTCCTTACTTCTCCTGTTTCAGGGTCACTGGCTTCAATAGCATTTAGAAATTGTCTTGACATCCTTCCCCATTCAGGATAATGTAATTTCAACATTGATTTTACTTGATTTTCTGAAAGGTTTTTATGTTTTGAAGAAATTCTTTTTTTGAGCATTTTTTTGTTTTCCCCAAAGATTGTTATGTCTGATATTATGTCTTCAATCATTTCTTTTTCACTGTCTGTGAATTTATCCTTACCTAAAATGTTTTTAAAATCTATAAATGATTTTAGCGAGCCTTTAATATCTCCATCTATTCCTGTAACAAGGACGTCCCTGCTTTCAATTTTCCCCTGCCTCCAAAGGAACTCCTTTATTTTTTTTATGGTTACTTTTTTATAATTAGCAAAGAGATTTTCTATTAGAGCCTGTTTTTCTTCATTCTTTAGTTTGTAGCCATTTATCCTTATATTGTTAAGTTCGTTAAGCAGTATGAATTCAGAGTACAATAGAGAGTCCTTTGCCAAGACATCTTCCCCTATAAGATATGTACATTTACTCTTCATTCTGTCTATAAAGGCTTCCGCTGATGCTTCAGCATCGACGGTGTCTCCAAAGTTCCATGGTCTGATTTTTCCGTCACTTTTCTTTATAATCCAGTTGTTTACTCCCTTAACCCCTCTGTGGGCTGTATTAAGTGGCCCTACATAATAGGGTATCCTAAAAGTGAGTAATTTCATTATTTTTTCGTAGGCACTATAACCTGACTCATCCTCTTCCTTTAGTAAACTTAGGTATTTTGAGGCCTTGTCCAGTATTGCCCTAAGGTCGTTTTCGTGGAGCTGATAGGGAATTACAGTATTTTTGTTCTCTCTTTGTTTTGGCAGGAAGGTCCTTAGCTCTATTTTTTTAAATATTTCAGTATAATCTTCTTGTTTCTTTCTTAAGTCCTCAGCTATATCTGTGGCCTTGGCATCCGTCTTCATTGCATCTAGGGTCTTATCCAAAAATTTACAAAAATCCTCCTGACTCACTTTTTTTCTTGTATCTAGATCCTTTCCCTTGCTGTCCTTTTCTTGGCCATTTATATAGGCAAAGTAGTTGCCTTCCAAATTATCTGCCTTGAATATTTTATAATATACTGTCTTATCAAAATCCCTTTTTACAAGTTCTTTGAGTTTTTGCAAATCTTCTTTATGTTCATCGTATCTTTTAACATCAGCCCTTGCTATACTGTTTTCTCCCTCGAGGATTTCCTCCAATAGCGCCCAGTCATGGAGGGCTTTTGCTTTTTCAATTATCAAAGACTTTTCACCTAGTAAGCTTTTGATCTCTTCTTCTTTTTCGTCATAGGAACTGGATTTAAAGGTGAATTTTATGTCTTCTTCTATTTCTGCCCCTTCGTTTTCCGTTAGTAGTTTTTTTATGTCTACTGTTGCACCTACGATTGAATGCAATACTTCTTCTATAAATTGTTTTTCCTGCCCCTGATATTTTTTTGTTTCGAATAAGAGGATTACTTCTTTTTTCTTTGTTTTTATATTTTTGTCCCTATCCCTTAGGAGATTCTTTAGCTTTTCACTGCCAGCTAAAGCAAAGTCACTTTTTAGCTCCTTTTCTTCTTCTTCGGCTGTGCTTGAATCCTCAAGATAGGCATTTATTGCTAGAACAAAGTCATTAAGGACTATGTCAAAGGAGCGGACACTCTGCAAATTTTTGCCTTCAAAGATAAAATGACCTCTGTGCTTTAGTATGTTTGAGATTGCCAGGTATAAAAGTCTTGGATCAAAATTCTCCTCTGATGTCATTAGATCAACCTTTAGATGGCTTATAGTCGGATACTTGTCATAGTACTCCTTGTCTGTAAAGCCAATATCATTAAATAGGCTGTTCTTTTGCTCCTCTTTTTTGTCCTCCCTATGATAAAAACTGTCCTTAAGCCTTTGATAAAAACCTCTATCTATTTTTGATATTTCTTCATCAAATATTTCCTGCAGATATTGGATTCTTTGGTTTTTTCTGTCCAGTGACCTTCTGGCAGATCTTTTGATCCTTCTTTCTGCTGCAGTCTTCCCTTCTTCAAAAAGTCTTACCCCCCACATATCCTTCTTTTGGAATTTTCCTATATTATATTCTTTATCTGTTACTGCCCATCCTACCGAGGATGTCCCTATGTCCAATCCTATATAATATTCTTTTTTCATATTGCCTCCCTCAACTTATATTTACAACTAAATTATAACATTAACAAGTTATGCAATCAATAAATATGCAAATTTTTCTGTTTATTGTTGACTTTTCCAAAAATTTGTTTTATAGTCTTATTATCAGATGGATGACTACCCTCTGAAACTACATCATGAGTTCAAATAAGAATTTATTCTAATCGCCTTCGGGCCCCACGCTGGTGGATTCAAAACTTGCTTAGGCAAGTTTTTTGTTTTTTAACGAACTTTTCATTTTTGAAAATTACACTCCAAAAAGGACACCCTGCAAATAAGCAGAGTGTCCTTTTAATGGCCTGAGCCGAGTATTAAAAAGTAAATTTACAGACCGAAAAGCCGGGATGCGACTTCTTCCAGGGATCCATGAGGGTATCTGCTTATATCAGCAT
>JBDHVO010000145.1:0-3640 GCA_039809675.1 Proteocatella sp. | reverse complement strand
TTATGTAGAAAAATTATTAAAGGGGCAGGCAGATTAACTAGACTCAAATGAAAGGAGAATATAAAAAAAGATTTAAAGTCAATGACGTATGAAGAGCTGTCTGAGCTCATAGTGGCCCTGGGTGAAAAAAAATAAAGAGCTGAGCAAATATACCCTTGGATTTCAAAGGGGGTAGACAAGGTAGATGAAGTACCCAATATACCCAAAAGCTTAAAAGAAGCCCTGAATGAATCTGCCTATATATCAAAGGCCAAGATTCATAAAAAGCTGGAATCAAAGGTTGATGCAACAAAAAAATACCTAATCCAGCTGGATGATGGGAATATAATCGAAACAGTATTTATGAAGTATGAGCATGGAAATTCTATATGTATTTCTACCCAGGTAGGCTGTAAAATGGGGTGCAGATTTTGCGCTTCTACTATCGGAGGGCTTGTAAGAAACCTTACTCCAGGCGAAATGCTGGGCCAGATTATTACTGTACAAAAAGATACAGGAGAGAGAATATCCAATGTAGTCCTTATGGGAGCTGGTGAGCCCTTTGATAACCTTGAAAATGTTATTAAGTTTTTGGAAATTGTTCACGAGGAAAAAGGCCTGTCCATAGGCTATAGGCATATAACTATATCAACCAGCGGTATTGTGGAGGGTATTTATGCCCTGGCAGAATTGGATATACCTGTGAATTTGGCAATAAGTCTCCATCAGACAGACCAGGAAAAAAGAAAAGAAATAATGCCAGTTGCAGCAAAATATCCCCTTGATAAGCTAATGAAGGCTGCAAAGCATTACGGTGAAAAAACCAAACGAAGAGTAACCTATGAATATGCTCTAATCGATGGTGTAAATAATGATAAAAAAACTGCAGATGAATTGGCAAAGCTTTTAAAAGGAAGCTTGTCCCATGTAAATCTCATACCTGTAAATTCCATTGAAGGCAATGGTTTTAAAAGACCAAGCAGGAATTCAGTATATGATTTTTTGAATGTATTGAAAAAATACGGAATTAATGCAACCGTAAGGAGGGAGCTGGGGACAGATATCTCTGGAGCCTGCGGTCAGCTTAAAAGGAGTTTTTTAGACGAGGAGAAGTAGATGAATGCTTATGCGGATTCACATATCGGACTTGTAAGAACCAACAATGAAGATAGCAGCAGAATAATCGAATTGCCAAAAAAAATGAACCTCCTTATTGTGGCAGATGGCATGGGGGGCCACAATAAGGGAGAGGTTGCCTCAGGCATGGCAGTTGAGTGTATTAAAAAATATTTTGATAAAAATAAGGACCTAATAGAAGATTATCTTGAAGCTACTGATAATGAAAAGGCCTTGGGAGACAGAATCCTCCAGGACATGAAAGAAGCTATTAACTATGCAAATTCAGAAATAACGAAGCTATCGACCACAGATGAGTACAAGATGATGGGGACAACTGTGGTAATTGCAGCTATCTATAGGGGCTTCCTATATGTTGCCAATGTGGGTGACAGTAGGTGGTACATACTGCATGGGGGCAAAAATGCAAGTTTAGAGCAAATAACAAGGGATAACTCTCTTGTTCAGCAGCTCGTTGATCTTGGAGAAATCACCCATGAGGAGGCAGAAACCCATCCGCAAAGAAATATAATTACAAGAGCAGTGGGGATTGACAGTAAGGTGGAAACTGATGTATACAGGGTACAAGTCAGTATGAATGATATTCTCATGCTGTGCTCAGATGGGTTGACTAGTATGGTCAGTGATAAAGAGATCGAAAAAATATTAAAGGATAGCACTACGATAGAAGCCAAGACAAAAAAGCTTATTTGTAAAGCCCTAAAGAACGGCGGTAGAGATAATATAACAGTTATATGTGCTGAAATAGATGAGGTTGAACATGGATAATTTTATTGGGAAAATGCTTGGAAACAGGTATGAGATACTTGAAAAGATTGGCGAAGGCGGAATGGCTAATGTATACAAGGCCAGGTGCCACCTTTTAAACAGGCTTGTTGCAGTAAAGGTCCTAAAAAAGGAATATGTCAATGATGAAGAATTTAATCTTAAATTCAAAAACGAAGCCAGGGCAGCAGGCAGCCTTAATCAGCAGAATATCATAGCAATATATGATGTTGGCGAAGACGATGGATTTCCCTATATTGTTATGGAATATGTTGACGGGGGAAACATAAAAGATATCATTCACAGGCAGGGCAAGCTAGATATCGAGGATGTGATAGGCTACTCAAAGCAGATTGCTTTAGCCCTGAGAGAAGCCCACCAGAATAAAATTATTCACAGAGATATAAAATCTCAAAACATAATGATTACCAAAGGCAATATGGTTAAGGTAGCAGACTTTGGAATTGCAAAGGCAGTGACCAGCTCGACAATCACAGCGGTAGGCACAATAATGGGCTCTGTTCATTACTTCTCGCCTGAACAGGCCAGGGGAGGCTATATTGACGAGCGAAGTGACATTTATTCTCTTGGAATCGTGATGTATGAAATGGCGACAGGCAAGCTTCCCTTTGACGGAGATTCTCCGGTAAACATTGCCCTTAAGCATATCCAAGAGGAAATTAGGTTCTCTGATAATGATAATATCCCTACGGAGATAAAGGAAATTATAAGAAAAGCCAC
This sequence comes from Proteocatella sp., assembly GCA_039809675.1. Lineage (GTDB taxonomy): Bacteria > Bacillota > Clostridia > Peptostreptococcales > Filifactoraceae > JAUNKE01. The sequence continues at coordinate 1,018 of JBDHVO010000145.1, read as the reverse complement.
CCAAAAAAGTCCTGATAGAAGATATAAAAACATAGATGCCCTCCTTGATGATTTGGATTATGTCCAAAACTCAAAGACTCTGGCCCTTGGAATGGGTTTTGCAGACGAGACCTACAGAACCCAGGTAATAGATGTCAATGATGAATACCAGAAAATCCTTTTTGACGATTTGGCCACGGCAAATGAGAGATCGTCTAAAAAAAGAAGGCAGGCCCTGCCTTCAAACAAGGAAGCCAGCAGACAATCTCCTGCAAAAGTGGCTCAGGAGGAAACCTTGAAAAAATCCAGCATGGCCATGATAGGTCTTGGAGCACTTATTGCTGCCTTGCTTTTCGTCGGAGGAATCTTCATTATAAAGGGAAACCTCTTTGGCAGTAGCGCTGAAAAAATCGAAACTCCGTCATTTTTAGGTATGACAGTTGAAGAAGCAACAAATGAAGCAGAAAAGTTAAACCTTATAATTGTCGTAGCCGCAAGCGAGCAAAATGTAAATTACGAACCGGGCCAAATTACAAAGCAGGATCCGGCAGAGGGCATCAAGGTAGACAAAAATACAGAAATAAACGTAACAGTATCAGAAGAAAAAGCTCAGGAGCCTGTAAGGGTTCCAGCCCTGACAGGCAAGGATATAGAGCTTGCAAGAAAAGAGCTCACGGATCTTGGTCTTGAAGCGGTAGTAGAATACAAAGAAGACATAGAGGAGCCAAACAAGGTTATTGCCCAGTCTCCTGTTGAAGGCTACGAGCTTGAAAAGGGGAGCAGGGTAAAGCTTACTGTAAGCTCAGGCCTTGACGAAAGCATTGTAACAGTCCCAAATGTAATCGGTTCTGATTTTGATACCGCAATGGCAAGCCTTAAAAAAGCCAAGCTTGGAGCAAGCGTGTCCTACAAGGAAGACAAGAGCAAGCCAGAGGGAGTTGTCTTATCCCAAAATCCCAAGGCAGGTGACAAGATAGCTGTAGATTCTGAAGTATTAATAGTTGTAAACAGATATGAAAAGCCTGCCCTGAATACTCTG
>JBDHVO010000144.1:0-3676 GCA_039809675.1 Proteocatella sp. | reverse complement strand
AGGAGGAAACATGGCAAGATATACAGATTCGTCATGCAAACTATGCCGTAGAGAGGGAATGAAGCTGTTTCTAAAAGGAGACAGATGCTACTCTGAGAAATGTGCAATGAACAAAAGAGCATACCCACCTGGACAGCACGGACAGGGAAGAAAGAAATCATCTGACTACGGTGAGCAGCTAAGAGAAAAACAAAAGGTTAAGAGAATCTACGGACTTATCGAAACCCAGTTCTATAATACATTTGAAAAAGCAGAAAAAATGCCTGGTATCGCCGGAGAAAACCTGCTTAGCCTTCTTGAGAGAAGATTTGATAACACAGTATTCAGAATGGGACTTGCAAGCTCAAGAAAAGAAGCAAGACAGCTTGTAAGACACGGTCACTTTACAATCAACGGCAAAAAAGCAGACGTTCCATCAATGCTTGTAAACGTTGGAGACCTAATCGAAGTAAAAGAAAACTCAAGATCATCTGCAAAATTCAAAGACTTAGTAGAAACATCTACAAGAGTATCTCCAAAATGGCTTGAAACTGACCTTACAGCTATGAAATCAAGAGTAGTGGGAACTCCTGATAGAGAAGACATAGATCTGGATATCCAGGAACACCTGATAGTAGAGCTATACTCTAAGTAATAGGCTAGGTACCCTCATACAATGAGTATATATAATCCAGGGAGGGTTGTTGATGATAGGAATTGAAAAACCGAATGTTCATGTAGTCGAGCTGACTGATAAAAAAGGAGTAATTGTACTTGAGCCCCTTGAAAGAGGATTTGGCCACACAGTTGGAAACTCCCTAAGAAGAATACTGCTATCCTCCTTGCCAGGAGCAGCAGTAACTTCCATCAGGATCAACGGAGTGCTGCACGAATTTTCAGTAATGCCAGGAGTAAAAGAAGACGTAACTGAGCTTATCCTGACCATGAAGGAGCTTGCACTAAGAATTGACGGGGATGAAGGCACAAGAACACTGAAGATTGCCCACAAGGGACAAGGAATCATTAAGGCAGGGGACATACAAACTCCATCTGACGTTGAAATCCTAAACAAAGATCTTCATATTGCCACCCTGACAGAAGATGCAGACCTTAACATTGAAATCTATGTAAACAAGGGCAGAGGCTACGTTGCGGCAGAAAACAACAAGAGCGAATCTATGCCAATAGGAGTAATTCCGGTAGATTCCATCTATACACCTGTAGAAAAATGCAGCTACAAGGTTGAAAACACCAGAGTTGGTGAAAGAATAGACTTTGAAAAACTGACAATTGAGCTAGAGACAGACGGATCCATAAATCCCCAGGAGGGCATATCTCTTGCATCAAAAATCCTTGTTGAGCACCTTAACCTCTTCATAGACCTTAGTGAAAACCTGAGCGTTATGGAAATAATGGTCGAAAAGGAAGAAAGCAAGAAGGAAAAAGTACTTGAAATGACCATTGAGGAGCTGGACTTATCTGTAAGATCCTACAACTGTCTGAAAAGAGCAGGCATAAATACAGTAGAAGAACTTACTGAGAAAACTGAGGATGATATGATGAAGGTCAGAAACCTTGGTAAAAAATCCCTTGAAGAAGTAATTCTTAAGCTCGAAGAGCTTGGACTTAAGCTGAAAACAAGTGAAGAATAAAGACTAAAGAAGGAGGACACATGGCTAGATACAGAAAACTGGGCGTAGTAAGCTCACACAGAAATATGATGCTTAGAAACCTTGTTACAGAATTGCACAGACACGGCAGAATAACTACAACTGAAACAAGAGCAAAAGAAGTAAAGAGAATGGCTGACAAGATGGTAACCCTTGGCAAAAAAGGAGACCTTCACTCAAGAAGACAAGCTCTTGCATATATTACAGATGAAGCAGTAACAAAAAAATTATTCGAGGAAACAGCACCAAAATACGCAGAGCGTAATGGTGGCTACACAAGAATAATCAAAACAATGCCAAGAAGAGGCGATGCAGCCCCAATGGCAATAATTGAATTAGTATAATATAATTTTCTAGAGAATTATATTGACTCCGCAAAGAGATGCCAGCTCTGCGGAGTCATTTTTTTTAGTATTCGAAACAGCTCATGCCTATAAACTCCCTGAGAATAGAAGAATTCGGGATAAAGTTCTCGCAGTGGCAGTCCTCAAAAAAGGCCAGAAAGCGCAGAAGACGCTTGGCTTCCCCGTAAAAGGGGCTGGCCTCCTCAACCTGGCGAAGAACAGGGGCTGCAAACTTGCCAAGGACAGACATTTCATACAAAAGGGAAGAATTAAACATAAGGTCTGCGTTTTCCTGGTAGGGGAAAATATTGATATTTTCTCCAGAAACTACATCAGGCCACATAGCCATAGTCCTTTCAGGACTGTGGCCCCTTGTTGCATTATCTCTTACAATCCGCCTGAGGAGTCTTAGGTCAGTAGTTGGAATCCGATTATGATTATCCACATTAAGGGTAGTAAGGGCAGATATATAAATTTTAAACTTTTCTTCTGGCTTTAAAAGCGAGGTCACCCTTTCATTCAGGGCGTGGATTCCCTCGACTATAATATAGGTATCGGGAGGGAGCTTTACAGGGGCATCCCTGTAGGCTCTTTTGCCCTTAATAAAATCAAACCTAGGCAGAAAGACCTCCTGGCCGGCAAGAATATCCTTTAGGTTGGAGGAAAAAAGGTCAAGATCAATAGCCCTTAGAGAATCAAAATTCACTCTTCCGTTTTCATCCAAGGGGGTCTTATCCCTATCATAAAAATAATCATCAAGACCTAAAGTAAAGTATTTTTTGCCCAAAACCCTAAGCTGAATTCCGAGCCTTTTTGCAAAGGTCGTCTTCCCAGAGGAGGAGGGGCCGGCTATAAGAATAACCCTGGCAGAAGCCTTGTTATGGATGCTGTCAGCAATGGAGGCTATTTTCTTTTCGTGGAGGGCTTCAGAAATAAGAATGATGTCGTGGAGGCTGCCCCTTATAGAAAAATCATTCAAATCCCCTGCATTATTGATTTCCATAAGACCTCCCCATTGGCCGGACTCAACAAAAACCTCAAAGAGCTTCTCCTGATTCACATAAGCCAGCTCATCCTTTTTAGATAGACCATCCTTACCGGGGCTTGAGCCGCCGTTTGGGTGGACGAGGACAAGGCCATTATGAAAGGAATAAAGGCCAAAGCTATCTATCTCTCCAGTGTGGACTACCACCCCTCCTACAAAATAGTACTTGAAGGAATCAAGACTGTAAAGAGGAAGCTCCTTGACAGATGAATTTTTTAGGAGCTTGACCTTATCATCAAAGCCTTGGGCCTCAAAAATCCTAAGAGCCTCTGCAGAAGGGACAACGCACTTTTCAATCATATAATTAGCCCCTATAATGCCATCCATTTCATTTTTTATTCTTAGAAGCATCCTATCATCAATTTTGTCAAAGCCTCTAATCTCTGTATAAATGCCGTTGCTGACCGCATACTCAATGTGGACGGATGGTTTATCCAGGATCCTGTGAACAGCCTCAAGATAGACCATGCAAAGGGTATTGATATATTTTCTTTTTTTAACAATAGAATCCATAAGGGCACCTTTCTAAAATAAAACAATAAGCAAAAAATATGAGCCTTAGCCAGAATCAAAAAAGTGCAAGAACCAAGAAAGAGCTTAAGAGGCTATATTTTACTTAAATTCTACCACAAAAAAAT
>JBDHVO010000143.1:0-3685 GCA_039809675.1 Proteocatella sp. | reverse complement strand
GAATGTCCTGATAAAAAAAGAAAAGCCCATGGGCAAATAAAAAGAAAAACAGCACTCTGCTTGTCAGCCAAAGAATGCTGTTTTTTATTATCATAGCCCCTTAACCTTTTCCACAGCCTCAGCTCCGTAGGAAACAATAACCTTAATGTAGCCGTTAAAGAGGCTGTTTACCTCACTATCTCCTGTATCAACGAGGAGGGGCCTTCCTTGAAGTGAGGTCAGCTTGCTCCTTGGAGCAGCAACTATTACATTATCCTTGCCTACTTTTTTTATGACCTCTGCACTTATTTGCTGGTTACCCCTGCCAAATATATAGCCCTGGCCTCCAATAACTGTAACGATTATCTTGGCCTTCTTGCCCTCGATAATGTCGAGGATCTGTTTTTCATTAACATCTGATGCCACAAGCTCCTCGTTTTGTATAATATCTATGCCAAGAAGGGTGTTGGTCAGGTGGAGCTTGTCCATGATGGGCCTTATAGATGTTCCGGACCCTATAATATAATAAACATCCTCCTGCATTTCTTCTATAATATGGTCAGAGATTCCGTCAAGGGCGTCCTCCTCCGAGCCAGCCCCGCCGCCGGATTTTGTATACTGCATAAGCTCTTCCTCTACTGGAATTCTTACATATCCAAATAAGCGTGCAGTTACAATCCCCTGTCTAAAGGCTTCCTCGTCTATATCCATAACCTCAGCTTCCTTTGTTGCTGGATTAGAGCTTTGAAGATATTTCAGGGCAATTTCTCCGGCAGCCTCTGGATAGCTGGCGAAGACGCCTGAGTGGATTTTTACACCCGCAGGTATTCCTATAACAGGAACCCTTGTACCGACTGCATTAAAAATATTTCGGGCTGTTCCGTCTCCGCCGGCGAAGAGGATAAGGTCGACCCCCGACTCAAGCATGATTTTTGCAGCCTCCTCAGTGTCAGAGGGGCCTGTGATATTTGAAAAATCGCCTATTACAAGGGGCTCAAAGCCAGCAAGACGGGCTTCATTCTCGCCCATCTCAAGAGGGCAGGTCAAGAGGACAAAGCTATCCTTTATAGGCTTTAGAGCCTTCAAGGCCCTGACTGCCTTGTTTGGGGATTCTGGCAGGGCGCCCAGGCTCCTGGCCTTTTCGAGAATTTCCGGCCCGTCTGTACCCTTGAGACCCACCCTACCCCCCATACCTGCTATGGGATTAACTATTAAACCAAGCTTCATATATCCTCCATCCTTAAAAAATCGGGCAAATTTAGACTCTTTAATTACATACCCAAAAATCATAAAGAAATATCTGTATTTAAATTTTTATTTAAAAATAATATTTTGCCAAATTCCACTTTACTGCCCCAAGATTGTTAAAAGATGATTATGCCCCTGGGAGGTTAATTTGTGGTATAATTAAGATTTGTAAGGAGAAAGAAATGAATAATAAAGCAAATTATAATCCCAAGGATAAAAAAACAATTTTTCCCATCAAAAGAGTAAGAGTTCGGCATAAATTATCCCAAGAGTCGAGGGACATAATGGGCACTGGCAATATAGGTATGCTGCTTAGAAAATTTGCTGTTCCAAGTGTAATAGCTATGCTGGTAAGCGCCATGTACAATATTGTTGACCAGATATTTATAGGTCAGGGAGTAGGAATGCTGGGTAATGCAGCAACCAATGTTGCCTTTCCAAGCTCAACTATAAGCCTTTCCATAGCCCTCCTGCTCGGTATAGGAGCCGCTTCAAATTTCAACCTCCAAATGGGCAAAAAAAATCCAAGGCTGGCTGCAAAATATGTAGGAAATGCCATAAGTCTTATGGCAATATCCGGGGCAGCCTTGCTTGTAATAACCCTCTTATTTATGGATAAGCTCCTTATGCTTTTTGGAGCAACAGACCAAACCTTCGAATATGCAAAGACCTATATGACCATAACGGCCCTGGGTCTGCCCTTTATAATATTCACATCAGGCGGGGCCAACCTTGTAAGGTCAGATGGCTCTCCCCAGCAGTCTATGTTTATTATGTTATCAGGAGCTATAATAAACACTATACTCGATCCACTTTTTATATTTGTCTTTGACTGGGGAATTGCAGGAGCAGCCTGGGCAACGGTAATTGGCCAGTTTGTATCCTTTGCCCTTATAATAAAATACCTCTATGGCTACAAGACAGTAGCTCTTACCAGGGAAACCTTTATTCTTAAGGGTGAATGTGTAGCAAGCATTCTTAAGCTGGGGGTGGCTTCGTTTTTCAACCAGATTTCCATGGCCCTTGTCCAGATTGTTATGAATTCGACCCTGAGGTACTATGGGGAGCTCTCCATGTATGGTCCGGATATTCCCCTTGCCAGTGCAGGAATTGTAACAAAAATTAATATGCTGGTATTTGCCATAGTAATAGGCATTGCCCAGGGAAGTCAGCCTATTTTGGGCTACAATTATGGAGCCAAAAACTATGACCGGGTAAAAAAGACTCTTAGGCTTGCTATAATTTCATCCATGATAATATCAACAGGTGGCTTTATTTGCTTCCAAATCTTTCCAAGACAGATTATTGGAATTTTTGGAGAAGGGTCAGAGGAATACTTTATATTTGCTACAAAGTATCTGAGAATTTTTATGTTTATGATATTTATAACACCTATCCAGCCGATTGCATCCACCTTTTTTACTTCCATCGGCAAGGCAGGCAAGGGATTTTTTATGTCCCTGACAAGGCAGGTTCTCTTTCTAACTCCTTTAATCCTGATTTTGCCAAGGCTTATGGGGGTTGACGGGGTTGTGTTTGCCGGGCCGATTGCTGATATAGCGGCAGTAGGAATTACAGGACTCTTTCTTGCCCAGGAAATAAGGATAATAAACAAGGATATGGAAAAAGAAAAAGCTTTAAGAGACTAAGGAGAAATAATGAACGCAGAGATAATTGCAGTTGGGACAGAGCTCCTTCATGGAGACATTATAAATACAAATGCCCAGTATATAAGTAAAAAGATGGCATCTATCGGTGTAGATGTGCATTTTCATACAGTTGTAGGAGACAACCCTCAAAGGATGGAGGAGGTCTTTGGAGTGGCTACAAAAAGGGCAGATGTAATAATAGTTACAGGTGGCCTGGGGCCAACAAGGGATGACATAACCAAGGAGGTATGGGCAAGGCACTTAAATAGGCCTATGGATTTTTTTCAGGAAAGCCTGGATAGGATGAAGGCGAGATTTGAGAAATTTGGCCGGATAATGACAGAAAACAACCTGAGGCAGACATATTTTCCAAGCGGGGCTGTAATAATACCCAATCACAACGGGACTGCAGATGCCTGCAGGCTGGACTTTGAAAAAACTACCATCTATCTCCTGCCTGGGCCTCCCCATGAAACAAACCCGATTATAGATGAGGTTGTAGTGCCTGAGCTGAAAAAACAAAATAAAACAATAGTTGTAAACAGGAAAATAAGGGTAGAAAATTTAGGAGAGTCAACATCAGAAACTCTTCTTATGGATCTTATAGAAAACCAGACCAACCCGACGATTGCCCCCTATGCAGGGGACAAAAAAGTAGTTTACAGGGTAACTGCCAAGGCGGATTCCGTAGAGGAGGCCCAGGCCATGATTATGCCTCTTGTTGATGAAATTCTTAGGAGGCTGGGCTCCAATGCAGTTCTTTTGGATAACGAGGAGTAGGTTTAGTAATTAGCCGTAAAACAGGCTTT
>JBDHVO010000142.1:0-3692 GCA_039809675.1 Proteocatella sp. | reverse complement strand
TGGGGATAGTCCAGTGGCTCTCCCTTAAGGAGCATAGAAAGCCAAACGGCCTTCAAATTGCCCTTGGCATGGATTCTCGTCTTACAGGGCCGGATATAAAAAATGTAATGATAGACGAGTTTGTAAGGCTTGGTATAAGCGTTCTTGACTGCGGCCTTGCCACTACTCCGGCCATGTTTATGACAACTGTCATGGAGGATTATATGTGCTCCTGCGGGATTATGATTACGGCCAGCCACCTGCCTTACAATTATAATGGCTTCAAAATATTTGCAAAATCCGGAGCTGCCGATAAGTCTGATATAAAGACTATTCTTGAATATGCCCTTGACAAATACGAGGACAGGGCAGAGTCTGGTGTAAAGCTTGCAGTGAGAGAAGCAGATTTGATTGGGGACTACTCAAAAAACCTTGCCCGCTTCATAATCAAGAGTACGGGAATGAGCAGGCCCTTTGAAGGCATGAAAATTATTGTAGACGCCGGCAATGGAGCTGGAGGCTTTTTTGCAACAAAAATTCTTGCAAATCTTGGGGCGGATATTTCGGGCAGCCAGTTTTTGGAGCCTGACGGAACCTTCCCCAACCATATGCCCAACCCTGAGAACAAGGAGGCCATGGAAAGTATTTCCAAAGCTGTCCTAAGGGAGGGGGCTGATCTTGGAATAATTTTTGATACGGATGTGGACAGGGCAGCCATAGTTACAGATGATGGCATGGAGATAAACCGAAATGCCTTGATTGCACTGATTTCGGACCTGGTTCTAAGAGACCACCCGGGCTCTGTAATTGTTACGGACTCCATTACCTCTGATGGGCTAAGGGATTTTATTGAAAGAAGAGGGGGAGTCCACCACAGGTTTAAAAGGGGCTACAAAAACGTTATAAACGAGGCTATGAGGATAAACCAGAGAGAGGATAAGGATTCCTATCTGGCAATTGAAACCTCGGGTCATGGAGCTCTCAAGGAAAACTACTTTCTTGATGACGGCACCTATCTGGTTGCAAAAATTCTTATTGAAGCTGCAAAAATGCACCAGGAGGGCAAAAAAATTCAAAGTCTTATTGCAGATTTAAGGCAACCACTTGAAAGCAGGGAATACAGGCTCAAAATTACAAGAAGTGACTTTGGAGCTTGTGCCGAAGGAGTCCTTGCCGCAGTAGACGGCCTTGTAGAAAAAAACCCCGCCTGGTCGCTTGCTGACCCTAATTATGAGGGCAAAAAGGTGATATTTCCTGGCGGCTGGTTTTTAATAAGAAAATCCCTCCACGAGCCTCTCTTGCCTCTTAATATAGAAACAGACAAGGAAGGCCTTATGGATGAAATAATAAGCAAGCTAAAGGAGTTTGTAAAGGAGCAGGATGGAATCGAATTCTAATACGGAGCAAAGGCAAAGGTCTGACCAGTATACCAAGGAAGAGTATCAGGAGCTTATAAGTGATGAAAATGCCCAATTGGCTGAAGGGATACTTGAGATTCTTCCCGATGGCTTTGGTTTTTTAAGAGGGGATAATTATCAGTCGACAGAAAATGATATATATTTGGGGCCGGCACAAATAAGGCGCTTCAATATGAAAACCGGAGACAGGGTCAAGGGGATACTCAGAGAGCCTAAAAACAATGAGAAATTCAGGGCTATAATATATGTTAAGTCAGTAAACGATATGGCTCCTGATGCCTCCATAAGGCGCAAGGACTTTGACCGTCTGGTACCAGTCTACCCAAAGGAGAGGCTGACCCTTGAAGACGGCAGGGATAATCTGGCGCCTAGAATAATTGACCTTATGTCACCAATCGGCAAGGGGCAAAGAGGAATTATAGTAGCTCCTCCAAGGACTGGAAAAACAAGTATCTTAAAAAATATAGCAAACTCCATAAGGCATAATAGTCCGGATACAGAGCTAATGATCCTTCTTGTGGATGAAAGGCCTGAGGAGGTCACAGATATAAGAGATTCTGTGGACTGCGATGTTATAGCCTCTACCTTTGACCAGGACCCTTCAAACCATATAAAGGTGACAGAGATGGTTCTGGCAAGGGCCAAGGGTCTTGTGGAAATGGGCAGGGATGTTGTTATCCTGATGGATTCTCTTACGAGGCTGGCAAGGGCCTACAACCTTACCATAAACCCGACAGGCAGGTCTTTGTCTGGAGGGCTGGACCCGGGAGCCCTCTACGGACCCAAAAATTTTTTTGGAGCAGCAAGAAACATAAGGGAGGGAGGATCTCTTACAATTATTGCTACGGCTCTTGTTGATACTGGCTCCAGGATGGATGAGGTTATCTTTGAGGAATTCAAGGGTACAGGTAATATGGAGCTTGTCCTTGACAGGAAGCTGGCAGAGAGAAGGGTTTTTCCGGCTATAGATATTTACAAGTCGGGCACCAGAAAGGAAGAGCTGCTCCTGTCCGAAGAAGAGCTGGAGGCTGCAGTTGCCATTAGAAAGCAGTTTGGAGGCAGGCAGCTTATCGAAACTGCAGAGGAGATCAGGACTCTTATGAAAAATACAAAGGATAATGATCAGTTTGTTCAGGTAGTTAGAAAAACCTTAAAATAAGAACTATGAAAAAATTAATTATAATCAGTGAAGGCATTAATACAGGGCAAAGCATGAGAGACCAGCTTTTAGCCCTGTTTTCAGATTCTCTCTATATAGAGAATATCCTGATTTCGGATTTGCCATCTGCAAAAATAGATGGAGATTTGATTCTTTTTTCCTCCTCTTACATTGCCCAGATAGCAAAGAGGTTTATAAAGGAGACCCTGCCCTTTACCGTGGTAAAAAGAATAATAGACCATAAAAATATAAAGGATGTTATCAGCATAGAGGAGGGCAGGGAGGTCCTGCTTATAAATGACAGCTATGATTCGGCAAAAGAGGCAAGGGAGCAGATGCTTGATTTGGGCCTGGACCACCTAAGGTACCAGATTTATTACCCTGGCTGTATGTCCTATCCCAAGCTTGATCTGGCCATAACTCCGGGTGAAAGCCAGCTGGCCCCCTATAAACCGGACAAGCTGATAGATATAGGGAGCAGGATAATGGATATCCAGTCCATTCAGGAGCTTGCCTCCCTCCTTGGCATAGACCGCTACTTAAAATCAGGCCTTATAAATGACTACATAAGAGATATTATAAGGATAAGCAGGTCTATTGAGGAAAGCAGAAAAAATGGCTTAAAATCCCAAAAAATCCTGGAGTCGATTGTAGATAGCCTGGACTATGGAATAGGCTATATGGACGCAGGCGGAAGGGTTATAAATTCAAATGCCAAGCTTGAGCACTATCTTGGCATAAAGAAAAAGAATATTAGGGGAAAAGATATTAGAGAAAGTATTCCGCAAATCGGCGACCTTTATGACAACAAGGGTCTTGTTCTGGAGGTTGAAAACAGGGAAATTGACCTGCAGATTAAGGAGGTTGGTTTTTTGGGGGACAAGGGCTATATTCTGTCGGTAAGGCCTCTGGACAGGCAGAGGAAGCAAGGAGGCCGAGAGCCTGAGCTTGCAAGCCTGAAGACGGGAAGAAGCCTCCATGGCTTTGAAGATTATCTTAGTGTAGAGGAGGGAGTAAAAGCCCTGCTTGATAAGGCAAAAAAATTTGCAAAAAAAGAGACTACGATTCTTATATTGGGAGAAAATGGAACAGGGAAGGAGATTCTTGCCCAGGGTATCCACAAAAATTCCTTTAGG
>JBDHVO010000141.1:0-3698 GCA_039809675.1 Proteocatella sp. | reverse complement strand
GTTTCCCTATATGCTGACTATTTTGTGGCTACTAACTCACGACTAAAGTCACGAGTGTGCGTAGCCAACCTAATCAAAAATATTCTCAAGATCCTTTAGGATGTCGCTTTTTTGCTCTGCTCCACCTACATTAGCCAGTTCATTTCTAAATCTTACATCAAGGAAGGGATCTCTTATCTGGGAAACTCCCGTTGCCAGAACTCCATTACCTATGCTTACTGTATAAGATGACTTGTACCTTTCCATACCCTGACCATTGTGAAGGCTGATAAGGTCCAGTCTTTGCCTGGTATAACCATTTGTATTTATATTAGCAATGTTTTGGCCTGTTACATCCAGGGCCTTCTGGCTGGCCCTCATGGCCAGTCGCGCAGTAGTAAAGCCTGCAAATGTTGATCTCATAATATCTCCTTATACCTTTTTGCTTGTAAAGCCCTTGGCCTTTTCCCCCAGGCCTGTCTTGTCGGCATCATTCTTACCATTTTGCAGCTGGGCTAACACAGCATCAATGCTGTAGAGGTTTGTTTCAATGGCAGTTTTTGCACTGTCTGCATTTTTATTAAAAATACTCAGGGCTTCTTCTAAGCTTGTATATAGCTCCCCCATTGCAAGAACCTTTTCCCCATCCAGCTTTTCTATTATTTCTTTAAAGGAAAGTCCTGATAAGCCCAGGTCTCTTTGACTTTCCTCTCTTCTTTTTTCAAGACCCCTAAGCCTCATTATGCCAGCCTGTTCTTCCTTCATCGAGTCTTCCAGCGCTTTTAGGTTGTTATCACTTATTGCCCTTAGCTTTTTATGCTCTACTTCTGCCAGGTCATTAAAAAGGTCAACCAGGTCCTGTATTACTGTTTTAAATTTTGTGAAGTCTCCCATTTTGGCTCCTTCTAAAGCTTGTTTAAATAATTTTTTAATATGTTGGGTATCTCTGCAAGGCTGGCCTGCTTCATTACGGCCCCAATATTATAGGCCACCATGGGCATGCCGTACACCACCGATGATTCCTCATCCTGGCCTATTGTATAGGCTCCTGCTCTTTTCATATGATAAAGCCCGTCAGCTCCGTCTCTCCCCATACCCGTAAGGATTATACCTACTGAATCAGGTCCTGCTGCATCTGCCACCGAGTGAAAGAGTACATCCACAGATGGCCTGTGGCCGCTGACCTTTTCCTCTTGGCTGCAGTGGATGCTATAGCCGCCCCCGGGAGATTTTACAAGCCTCATATGCTTGTCTCCAGCAGCGATTATTATTCTTCCTCTTTGAACCCTGTCCCCATGCTCTGCTTCCTTTACCTCCATCTGGCACAGACTATCCATGCGCTTGGCATACATGTTGGTAAAGCCCTCTGGCATATGCTGGACTATAACTATTCCCGGTGTATCCTTGGGCAGGGTTTTTATTATAGAGGCTATTGCCTCAGTCCCTCCTGTTGATGCCCCTATTGCCACAACTGTCTTGTCCAGCCTTGATGAAGCAAAGTTTGTCTTTAAGCTGGTCTGGGGGCCTGACGATGAGCCTGACAGGCTTGTCCTTACTTTGGCTCTCCTGGCTACTATAATTTTGTTTCTAAGGCTCGTAATAAACTGGTCTACCGAGTTTGTCCCGGTCATATCAGGCTTACGAACAAAATCTATAGCCCCTGCTGAAAGGGCCGAAAAAACACTTATATTCAATGATGAAACCAGGATCACCGGCACTGGTTTTTTGGGCAGGAGCTGTTTTAGAAGGTCAATGCCGCTCATGCCCGGCATTTCTACATCAAGAGTTACAACATCAGGATTCAGCTGGGGAATCTTATTTGCAGCGTCTGAAGCATTGATGGCATAGCCGATAATCTCAATATTATCAAAAGCACTCAGCCTGTCTATTAGGAGCTTCCTAAATAGCATAGAGTCATCAACAACCAGCACTTTTATTTTGTTCATATAGGCTCCTTCTATTCTACTGCTTGCGGTATGTTGCCGTCGTTACATACTTATACTGGGATTTATCCCTGTTCACGCTCTCAGAGTGACCAATAAGGAGGTAGCCTCCTGTGTTTGTATAATTATAAAATCTATCCACAAGCTGGTCTTTGGTTCCCTGGTCAAAGTATATCATTACATTTCTGCAAAATATAACATCAAATTTTTGTTTGAATTTTATCGAATCCATAAGGTTAAAGGTTTTAAAAATTACATTATCCTTAATCTCCTTGGACACCCTGTAGAGCCCTGTCCCATGGTCTTTTGTAAAGTAGTCCTTCTTCCAGTTGCCAGGCATATTTTTCAGGGCTTCGTCCTCGTAGGCTGCGCTTTGAGCCTTGGACAAGACATTTTGCGATATATCAGTTGCTAAAACCCTGGTATCCCAGGCAGATTTTTTTCCAAAATAATCCTTAAGGAGCATGGATATGGTATAGGGCTCCTCTCCCGATGAGCAGCCTGCACTCCAAATGGATATGCTTTTATCTTTTTTTGTTTGCTCCAAAAAAGGCAGGATGACTTTTTTGAAAAATTCAAAGTGATTTTCTTCCCTGTAAAAGTAGGTGTAGTTTGTTGTGAGCTTGTTGAGCATCAGGTCAATATCCTCTGGTGAGGCAGAGCTGGTAATATAATCTACATACCGCTCAAAACCACCAAACCTTGCTTCGCTTACAGTCGATTGGAGACGACTGGTTATAAGCTGCTCCTTTTTTGTAAGATCTATTCCGTAGTTTTTCTTTACAAAGCTCGTAAGCTTTAAAAAGTCTCTCTGACTAATATCTATCATAGCTTCCTCTAAGGCCTAACTATTGAGAAGGAGGTCGCAGTCAAGAAGCAGGAGAGTTTCCCCATTATCAAGACTAATAATTCCGTTTACCATCTCTTCCCTGCTGTTTTCTGGCATCCTCGATATATTATCTACATCAACATCAATAACATTTACAACTGTATCCACAATAATTCCTATAGATACTCCTTCATATTCAACCACAACTATGCAGGCCTTGTCATCGTACTCGATTTCATATTTGCCCAGCCTCAGTCTTATATCTATAATGGGTATAAGTCTTCCCCTGAGGTTTATTATCCCCCTTACATAGTGGGGTACCATAGGCAGGGGAGTTGTGTTTACCATGGTTATTATTTCAATTACATATTTTGTATTTATACCAAACAAAAGGCCGTCTGACCTGAAATTCAGGAATTTCTCAATGTTTGCCAAGAGCTCTTGACCTTCAGTCTCGTTTGTTCTTATATTGTTTTCCATTTGGCCTCCTGCTAATACATACTATTTGCAACGGTATAAAGGTTTGGAACATCAAGGATCAGGCTTATGTTACCGTCCCCCATAATTGTACATCCAGCTATTCCTGAATTCTTTATTCCGAAATTATTTAAATATGATGGAAGAGGCTTGACTACTACCTGGTGCTCTCCCACCAGCTGATCTACAAACAGACAGTAGCCTGAGTCTCCTGCTTCGACCCATATAAGGATCCCCTCTTCAAGGTCCTCATGTCCAGCTTCAATATTGTACAGATTATGAAGCCTTACTATAGGCAGGAATTCGTCCATTTTTTTTATCATTTCCTTGCCAGTTGTATCCCTTATAATTTCTCCCGGCTCAACCTTAAAGGACTGTCGTATATTTGTAATCGGGATGGTAAAGGTTGACTTTCCAACAGCTGTTTCCATGCCGGCTACTATGGCCAGGGTCAGAGGAATCTTAAGCAG
>JBDHVO010000140.1:0-3706 GCA_039809675.1 Proteocatella sp. | reverse complement strand
GGCCTGTGACGAAGAAATTGGAAGGCTAATTGACCAAATGAGCCTGCCTGGGGCCTTAAAGCTTGAAAAAATAATGCAGCTCAGTCTTGAAGGCATGGATATAGGGGAGGAGGAGGAGCTCCTTCTTGAAGAGGTGAGGGCTATAAGGCATATAGCAGGCAAAGCAGTTGAGGTTGACAGAGGTTTTAGTACAAGGATTATTGGGCAAGCATCCATATACAGCCAAAAATAGAAAAATCTGCAGGACCTCATCCTGCAGATTTTTTGTGGTTAAAGTCACTAAGTAATTTGATTACTTAGCAAGTCTTACGATCCAAAGAGGGCCGCCTCCGTTTGCTCCGTATTGGAGCTGGTTTAAGAGAAAGTCAAGGTCCCATGATTTTTGGGTTCTTTCAGGGGAGTTTGGCTCTCCTATAATAGCCTTTTGATTCTTATCTAAGCCAAGGATCAAAATAAAGTGGTTGCTGGCCTTGCTGAAGACTCCCGGCTTTGTAAGGGCGGCAAATACATTGCCTTTTTCAAGCTCTGCCCTTAGGGCATCCTCTGTATAGGTCTTGTAAGGGGCAGAGTCTATCCCAAAAGCATTGGCCCCCTTAACAATAATATTGTGGTAGGAGCCAGAGCCTTTCATATAATAGCCGTTTTCAAGGGCCCACTTGGCTGCATCCTCAGGTGTGAAGCCTGATTTTGAAAGATTTGATATTAGCATGGATAAGGCAGTGGGGCCACAGCCATAGAGGTCAATTGGATCGCTGTTTCCGATTTTGAAGTCGCTCCATCTTGAGTCGTGCTGGGAATAATATATAAAGCTGCTGATATTGGCTTCTGGGTTTATAAGGACATTAAAGGAGGATTTGCTTGCAAGAATCTCCTTTGCTGTAAGGGGGCTTATAGTAGTATTCTTCAGGTCAGGGGATGGTTTAAGGTCTTTTTTTGCTGTATAAATCCGGGTTTTGACCTGGTTATCGGCAAAGGCAATATTATCACTAAGGCTTATAAGAGCATTGAGGTATTTTTTGCCGGCGCTATGGGTAAGGCTTTTTGCAGAGTCAAGAGCCCTTTCGTTTACAAGGCTGATTCCCCTGGGCAGGTTGGTCCAGTCGAGGTCAACGTCCATAAGGTCTGCAACAGATATTGAGCTGCTTGTGAAGGCTACAAGAAAGCTTGCAAAAAACACAAGTGTAAGCTTGGAAGCAAGCTTAAGGGCTGTTTTCAATTGTAACCTCCTTATCATAAATATGGAACAAAATAAACTTGAAAAGATTATACTTGTATCTTATACTTAATTATACAAAAATAAATCTATAAATTCAATAGAAGTATAGAATTTAACAAAAGTCAGGAGCCTGGATGAGTTTTATTAGCTTTGAAAAAGTAACAAAAATATATAGTCCCTCCAGCAGTGGAGTGCTCGGCCTTGATTTTGAAATAGATCAAGGGGACTTTGTCTACCTTATTGGCAGCTCAGGCGCAGGCAAGAGTACCATAATTAACCTTCTTATAAGGGATATCGAACCAGATTCAGGAAAAATAAGCCTTGGGAGCATTAATCTTGCAAATATTTCTGCAGAGGAGCTTCCCTATTACAGGAGAAATTTTGGCATAGTAAGTGGAAGAATGGGTCTTATGGCCAACCGCAGTGTTTTTGAGAATGTGGCTTATCCTCTTTTTGTTCAAAACAAGAGGGGGGCTCATATAAAGGAGTCCGTCTATAGTATGCTGGGTTCTGTCGGGATAAGGGATATTGCAAGGAAGAAGGCGGCTTTTATATCTGGAGGAGAAAAAGCTCGGGCAATGATCGCAAGGGCCCTTATAACGAATCCGGCTATCCTTATTGCGGATGAGCCTACAGCGGGCCTTGATAAGGATACCGCCTGGGATATAATAAATCTCCTTGACCATTTTAATCATCAGGGGACAACTATTATCATGGCAACCCACCAAAAAGCCCTTGTGAATGTAACCAGAAAAAGGGTTATCTGGCTAAAAAATGGAAAAATAGTTTCTGACGAAAAATCAGGCAAATACAGGTCGATTTACTAGCCTGCTAAGCCCTGCTTTAGCAGGGGAGAGGGGTTTTTAAAGGATTATGAGGAGGATAAGTGGACATACAAGTAATTTTTTTGATTTTACAGGCAACCTTTGGAATAGCGGCCATGGTTTTGGGAAAGCTGGTCTATAGTGATAGGACTATAGGATCTTTTTTGTTTGGCCTTGCCATGGCATTTTTTTCTGGAGGAGGCCTCCAGCTTGGACTTATTTTTTATCAAAGAACCAGAAAGCTGACCGATAAAGACAGGGTAAAAAAGGTGGGGGTCATAGAGAGAAAGGCGGAGCAAAGAGCCCTGGCCAGGGCAAAAGCCGGCTATATGACTCTTAAAGCAGGGGCCTATCTTATGGCAATGGCCATCATTACAATGTTTTTTTCTGGACTGGGCCAGCCTGTTTTGGATATTTTACTGAAAATATTCATGGTAGGCTTAGGGATTTTTTGTTTTTTTTATCTTGCTTATATATCAAAAAAAGAAGAACAGTAGAGGGAGGGGACGGAGGTGCCTTATGAATAAAAGAGATTTAAATACAGAAATAAAAAATATTGTACAAAATGCTGTAAACAGCGGCAACTTCAAAGAACTAAACAAAAATATTGAGAATGTAGTCAAGGGGGCGTTTGTCGAGATTGGGAAGGCTTACGGAGGAATGCCTGTCAAAAGGACAAACCAGGACGACCAAGGCAGCAGGCAAGGCTATCCTGAAGCCCAGCCTGTCCCAAGGTCTTCAAGGCCAATATATGTAAAGAATGCTGACCAGCTCAGGGGAAGGCTGCTTGCCATATTTGGCTATGGGGGTATCCTTGTATTTGGTCTTCCCATATTTATTTTGTCAGTAATAGGGTATACAGTTGGAGGGAGGGTCTTTCTCCATACTACTGCTCTTATGCTCCTGCCTTTTTTTGCAGCCAGCTTCGCCTCGGCTATGTATGGGACCAGGATATTAGGGAGGACAAAAAGAGCCTGGGATTATATGACAAAGCTTCAAAACAGGCGGGTTTGCGAGATAAGGGAGCTTTCTCCTGCAACAGGCATGAGTTCTAAGGCTACGGCTGCTGATTTAAAAATAATGATCAAAAGAGGGATTTTCCCCCAGGGCCACTTAGACTTTGATGACAGGTACTTCATGGTGGATGATGAGTCCTACGAAGAGTATCTGAAGCTTCAGGAAGGCTTAAAACTCAAAGAGATAGAAAAAAATAAAGAGGCTGAAGCTTCTCCAGAAGTAAGGGAGATAGTCAAAGAGGGTAGACGCTTTATAGAGGAAATAAGAAGGGCTAATGATGATATCCAAGGAGAGGTCATATCCCAAAAGCTTGACAGACTGGACAAGGTGACCGGCAGGATATTTGACTATGTGGGTAAGCATCCGCAAAAGCTGCCAGAAATAAAAAAGTTTACAGAATACTTTTTGCCAACGACCCTGAAGCTCCTTGAGGGCTACAGGAAGCTTGAGCTTCAGCCTGTCGATGGACAAAACATTGTAAGTGCAAAAAAAGAGATTGAGGATGCGATGGATACCATAAATGCAGCCTTTGAAAATCTTTTGGATGACCTTTTTGAGGACCTGGCTATGGATATATCAACAGATATTTCTGTTCTTGAAACCATGCTGGCCCAGGAGGGATTAACAAAAACCAGTATAAATGAAAAAA
>JBDHVO010000139.1:0-3727 GCA_039809675.1 Proteocatella sp. | reverse complement strand
GGCTGGGTAGAGAATATTGGGTTTAAGAATGGTACATATATAGTTGCAATTAGGAATACAACAGAGACAAGGACAGCCTTATTCAAATAAGAGTTTTCAAGAATGTTCATTTTGAATATAGAAATATGCTCAGATCTGGCAGAATAGGCTCTTAGGAGCTCGCCCAGTACAAGGGTAAGGAAGGCACAGGTTCTGGCAATTTCAAGGTCATCATGGACAAAGTAGCCATACATAAAGGAGCCAAGGGTTCCTACAGCAAGGGCTATACTTTGGATTGTAACGGCAATCCTCATATGCTTGTCAACTATTGGTTCAGCCGGGTCTCTTGGAGGTCTGTCCATCACACCTGGCTCTGCCTTTTCCATACCAAGGGCAAAGGCAGGGAAGGCATCGGTTATAAGGTTGATTGAAAGAAGCTGGATAGCTACAAGGGGTACAGGCATATTCAGGAGCATGGCTATAAAGACTACAAGAATCTCGCCTATATTACAGGAAAGCAGGAAGCCTACAACCTTTCGGATATTGGCGTAGATGGTCCTTCCTTCGCTGACTGCGTTTACTATGCTGGCAAAGTTATCATCTGTAAGAATCATATCTGCAGCTTCCTTTGAAACGTCAGTACCTGTAATACCCATGGCGATTCCTATATCGGCATGCTTGAGGGAAGGGGCATCGTTTACTCCGTCTCCTGTCATGGCGGCAATATCTCCATTTGATTTTACAGCATCAACAAGACGAACCTTGTGCTCGGGAGAAACCCTGGCAAAGACGCTAACAGTTTTAACAATTTCCCTAAGCTCATCGTCACTCATAGAAGTGATTTCACGGCCTTCAACAGCTATTGATGACTCGTCTGCAATACCAAGGTCCTTGGCGATAGCAAGGGCAGTGATTTTGTGGTCTCCTGTAATCATCTTAACCTTGATACCGGCATTTTTACAAACTGCTATAGCATCCTTTGCCTCTTCTCTTGGAGGGTCAATCATCCCAACAAGGCCAAGAAAAATAAGGTCGTTTTCAGATTCCAAGGAGGTGTCTACCTTGTCCATGCACCTGTAACCTGAGCCTATAACCCTGAGGGCTGACTTGGCAAAGTTTTCGTTTACCTTTAGGATTTCAGCTCGTAAATCATCGGTTAGGGGAAGGATCTTGCCCTCGATTTCAGCCTGGGTACACCTTCTAAGGAGCTCATCGGGAGCCCCCTTTGTTACCATCTGCAAGCCATCACCAAATTTGTGAAAGGTAGACATAAGCTTTCGGCCTGAATCAAAGGGGATTTCTTGAAGTCTCGGGTGGTGCTCCTCTGCATATTTTTTTGTAAGACCAGCCTTATAAGCAAGGACAACAAGGGAGCCTTCAGTTGGGTCACCTATAATCGATTCGGTTTCAGGGTTAAAGGTGGCATCGCTGCACAGAAGAAGGTTTCTTAGGAGCTTCGTAACAGCAAGGTTTTTGTCGTTGCCATCCTTGTCAGTAACATTACCGTCAGGGTTGTAGCCTGTACCACTGACCTCATATATTTCCTTGCCGTCGTAGACCTTTTGAACCGTCATCTTGTTCTGGGTAAGGGTGCCTGTCTTGTCTGAGCAGATAACTGTAGTGCTTCCAAGAGTTTCAACGGCAGATAGTTTTTTGGTAATAGCATTGACCTTGACCATTCTTTGCATTCCCATGGCAAGGACGACTGTTACAACTACTGTAAGTCCTTCAGGGATTGCAGCAACTGCAAGGGAAACTGAAGTCATAAAGATTTCAAACAGGTCTTCTCCTCGAAGAAGGCCCATGGCAAATATTATGGCAACTATAGCAAGGCATATAATACCAAGGAGCTTTCCAAGGCTGTCCAGCTTCTTTTGAAGGGGGGTTGCCTCCTCCTCAGTGTCTGTAAGCATCCTTGCTATGCTACCCATCTGGGTTGTCATCCCGGTTCCTGTGATAATACCCTTTCCACGCCCATAGGTAACTACTGTACCCATAAAGGCCGAGTTTACCATATCGCCTATGCCTGAGTCTTGATCGACCAAAGCCTCTGCATCCTTCTCTACAGGGACGGATTCTCCTGTAAGGGCTGCCTCATCAATTTTCAGGTTTATTGCTTCAAAAACCCTCATATCAGATGGCACATAATCACCGGCCTCAAGGATAACCACATCTCCGGGAACAACATCTGATGAAGCTACCTCTGAAATTATTGAGTTTCTGATTACCTTGGCAGTAGGGCTGGCCATATCCTGGAGGGCCTTAAGGGCATTGCTCGCCTTTTTTTCCTGGTGGATTCCAAGAATTGTATTTAAAACTACTATGGCAAGAATTACAACCCCTTCAAGGGCTTCTCCGAGAAAAATAGAAACAAGGGCGGCAACTATAAGTATCAGGACTAAAAAATCCTTTAGCTGGTCTGCAGCCATTGCAAGCAGGCTTTTTTCTTTTTTGCCCTCAAGACGGTTGTGGCCGTACTGGTGAAGGCGGGCTTCAACTTCCTTGTCTGAAAGACCTTCCTTAATGCTGACATTAAGGGCTGAAGCTGTTTCTTCAATTGTTTTGTTGAAAAATTCGTTCATTTGATCTCCTTGTGAAATGTTTTTTAAAAACAATAATGCTTAGTCCAGAAGGGAATAAAGCAGCAGGCCTATGCCATACTGGCATAGTCATGTCAATAGGCATATTATACCATATAGTCACAGGGTTAATGGAGTAAAGTTTATGTAAAATTCAAGGCTTTAAAGCTAAAGTTTAATTAATAACGATTAGCCAGACTATTCAAAAAAATGGTATAATCAAGTAGGTATATGGCTGGCTTAGATATAAGGAGCAAGGGAGGAAAAAATGAAGAATATAGTAGAAGCAAAGTGGCTATTTGACAATCTTAATTCTGTTGTTATCATAGATGCGACCAATAATTTTATGGATCCGGAGGAAGGCAAAAAAAAATACAAAGAAGGCCACATAAAAGGAGCCTTTCATATAGACCTTAGGGGAGACATGTGCGGAGAGCTGTCAGTCCACGGAGGCCGAGACCCTATGCCCAAAAGTCTGGACCACTTTAAAAGCAAGCTTGAAGCCTATGGGGTTAGCAATGACACCCTCCTTGTTGTTTATGATGAAGACCTTGTGCCATCGAGCAGATTTTGGTGGATGTGCAGGTACATAGGCCTTGACAGGGTAAAAATCCTTAACGGCGGACTAAATGCCTGGAAAAAATCAGGCTATCCCCTAAGCTCGGAAGCACCAGGAATTCCAGGCGCAAGAGGCCATATAGACCTCAAGATTAACCATAAGCTATTTGCAGATATAAATGATATAAAAAAGGTTTTATTGGACAAGAGTAAAAAGATTGCAATAATAGATAGCAGGTCTGAGGAAAGGTACAGGGGCATAGTTGAGCCAATTGACAGGCTTGCAGGCCATATTCCTGAATCGCTCAACTACTTTTACGGGGAGGTGCTCGACCCTGAAAAAGGCTACAAGGATACAGAGTTTTTAAAAAATCACTACAGGGACCTTGAAAAATACGACGAGCTCATAGTCCACTGCGGGTCTGGGGTATCCGGCTCTGTAAATATAGTAGCTATGGATGAAGCAGGCCTTGCTGCAAGATTTTATGTAGGTAGCTGGAGCGATTATATTACCTATGATGATTCGGTTATAATAGTTGAAGGTAAGGCCTAAAGCAATGGGAAACAAGCTAATAAAAAAAATAAATGACCAGCCCCTGATTTTGGATTTT
>JBDHVO010000138.1:0-3738 GCA_039809675.1 Proteocatella sp. | reverse complement strand
AACGAATTCATAAGACATTAAAACCCCTCCATTTCTCTTATTGAACACTAATAATAATCAAAATTAATTCTGAGGGATATATACCCATAACCAGCATGTTATAACCACATTGTAACGATTGACATAGAAGTAATCTTATTCTATACTAGAAATCGAACAACATTGCAAATATAGGCTGTTAAAGAAGCTTAAATAATACTTGCAATAAACAAGGAAACATATTCGGACAATTTAAGGAGCAATAACCATGGATAATGTATCGAACAAGAATGAAACCTCAAGGACCGGATCCAGATTTGTTGCATCGTTTTCTGGTGGGAAAGATAGTACACTTGCAATTTACAGAGCTATACAAGAGGGGATGATTCCTCAAGAGTTACTTACAACATATAATTTAGATAGGGAGATGTCCTGGTTCCATGGGATTCCCAAGGAGATCCTTCAAGCTGTTGCAGATGAAATAAACATCCCTCTTTCAGTAATGTATACTAAGGGTGATGAGTATACTGCTAATTTTGAATTAAAGCTAAAAGAAGCCAAAGAAAAAGGGGCATCTTATTGCGTATTTGGAGACATAGACCTTGAAGGTCATAGAAAATGGTG
Organism: Proteocatella sp.; assembly: GCA_039809675.1. GTDB lineage: Bacteria > Bacillota > Clostridia > Peptostreptococcales > Filifactoraceae > JAUNKE01. The sequence continues at coordinate 3,135 of JBDHVO010000138.1, read as the reverse complement.
CACAGAAAGATGTGAGGCTGCTGGCCTAACAGCATATTTTCCTTTATGGAATGAAAGCCGAAAAAAAATCGTCTATGAATTTTTAGACCTCGGATTTAAAACCTTTTTAAATGTTATTGATAGCAACAAGCTTTCAGAGGATTTTGCTGGCAAGGTCTTATCAAGAGACCTGGTAGATGAGATAGAGGCTTATGGGGCAGATGTATGCGGTGAAAACGGGGAATATCACACCTTTGTTTTTGATGGTCCTTTGTTTGCAAAGCCGGTAAGCTTTGTTACGAGTGAAAAAATACTAGTAGGAAATAAAATCGTAATTCCCATTAATCACCCTTCTATTTAGGGTGATTTTTTGTTAAAAGGTGATTTTCTAAGTAAAGTGGGTAGATTCTAATTAAAAATAATATGATATTTTAGTGATATTTTTGAGCTTAGGAGGTTAGGGTGGCGGACGTAAATAAAATAATATCTTTAGCCAACCAAAATGAAATGAATGTAATAAATATAAGAAGAACAATTCATGAAAAGCCTGAACTTAGCTTTAAAGAAGAAAAAACTGCTTTTCTTGTGGCAAGCGAGCTAAAAAAAATGGGGCTAGACGTTGAAGAGCATATTGGAGGAACAGGTGTAATCGCTGTGCTGCAAGGGAAAAACCCTGGAAAAACAGTCCTTTTGAGAGCAGAAATGGATGCTCTTCCAATTACCGAACACGTTAATTCTGAGTTTAAATCAGTAAATGAGGGTGTAATGCACGCCTGTGGTCACGATGTTCATACAGCAAGTCTTGTCGGTGCGGCAAAAATTCTGTCAGAGCTAAAAAATGAATTTGCCGGGACTCTTGTGTTCATGTTTCAACCAGGAGAAGAAAAAGGCGGGGGCTGCAAAAAAATGCTTGATACGGGGATTATTGATAAATATAAACCTGAATATGCCATAGCACTCCATGTTATGCCTGTTAAAGCTGGCACCATACTCTTGTCCTCAGGTAATATAACAGCTTACTCAGATGGTTTTTCTATTAGAGTCAGGGGCAAAAGTGCTCATTCTTCAAAGCCAGAGGATGGTATAGATGCTATAAATATTTCGGGGAATATTATTGCAGCCCTAAACTCAATTCTTGCAAAAGAAATAGATCCGCGCGATGCTGCAACATTTTCAATAGGCACCATTAAAGGCGGGAGGTCAAATAATATTGTCGCTGATTATGCAGAAATGAGAGGGATGATTCGTTCGGCATCTCAAGAAGCCAGAGATATAATAAAAAAACGCCTAAAAGAAATATCGGAAGGTATAGCCTCAATGTTTGGTGGGAGCTGCGATGTTGAAATAAATAAAGGCTACCCGTCTATTATAAACGATGAAAGGCTGACCCGGATTATTAGAAAGGCTTTTATCCAAAACTACTCTCAAATGCTAGCCAGCCTTGATGGGAATAGCCATATAGATTCGCCAGAGAACTCTATAGTTAGTCACAGACCCTTTTTAACTGCAGATGATTTTGGTTTTATTTCAGAAAAAATCCCATCGGTATACTATATGCTTGGAACAGGAAATTTTGCACCAAACCACAGTCCGGATTTTTTTGTGGATGAAAGCTACATTAAGCTGTGTACTGAAACTATGGTTCTGGGGGTTCTTGAGCTACTACAAATAGATTAAAGCTGCTTTTCGCGGGATTTAAGATAGGGTGGATTTGTAAAATTTTGTATAATAAAGAATTAAATTGCTATTATATGCCTTAAAGGCCAGGACTGTAAGCTATGAAATTGGCTTATGGTCCTGGCCTAAGTTTATAAAATTAAACTCTATTGGTCTGTTTTGTTCTTGTTGACATTCTTTGTTTTTTTAATTTTAAAAGGCTTTATTTTTTTTGCCAGAAGGTACAATGGATAACCGACGATTCCAAGCAGCAAAAGGAATGGGATTAGATAAATTAGATTAATAATCAGACCTTCTATGGAAACTCTGAAGCTATAAAAGGAGTCTTTAACGGCAAAGGAAACTCTTTGCCAGAACGAAGTTTCAGGAGTTTCAACGTTGCTGAGTCTCTCTACCTCTTGGATATTTAGGTTTATCGTGCTAAAGGCGACCTTATCATCAATATTTTGCAATGTGCCCTTGAGCTGTTCCTTTTCATAAATCGTATCGCTCAGCTGGTTTTCGAGGGCAATAATATCTTCGATTTTTGTTGCCTTCTCCATTAGGGACAATAACCTTGCTTCCTTAGTTGTGACAACCTTCAATCTTGATTCTGTATCTGTATAGTATTTTGAGACATCCTCTTTGTTTGTATTTTCAGATGTCATGTTGCCTATACCTGCCATATCGTTTTTAAAAGAAGTCACTTCGTTTTTTGGGACTCTGACAGTATAGGTTGCTTGCTTATAGCTCTTATTGCCGTAATACTGGTTATAAGAAACGTTGGAATTTTCAATATAAGCCTTGTGCTTGTCGATAATCTCTGACAATTTTTTTATTGTATCATCAAATCCTGTTGTTTCAAAATTCAGGCTCACAGTTGTTATTACCTTCTCGGGCTCAAGAGGGGAAGGCTCTTTTGAATCTTCTCTATCCGCGACAGGAGGCAGCATTTCGCCAGAGGTGAAGGAGTCCTCCGTAGAATCAGAATCAGACCCAGCTTGCTTTGAGCTACAGCCGCTAATAAACAGGGCAAAAATTAAGATGCCTGTTAGCAGCAAATAGGAATATTTTATTTTTTTCATAAGTCCTCCCAAATTAAATGTTATAATTGCTGTATTTATTATACCCAAATTGAGTTTGATAACTCAACTTATCATTTATGTTGTATAATAAAAGGAGTTAGAGGAGGTGCTTATGGATTTAATACAGATTGAAAGAGATACAAGGCAGGTGGTTTGTGAACTGTTAAAAGTAGCTATGCTTAATCCTGGAGATGCGGTTGTTATTGGAGGCAGTACCAGTGAAATAGTAGGCCGAGGCATAGGAACTGCGACCAATATGGAGGTTGCCAGTACTGTCATTAATGCAATTACCTCGATTCTTAAGGAGAATGAATTATATCCAGTTGTGCAAGGCTGTGAGCATATAAACAGGGCACTTGTTGTCGAAAGGGAGTTTGCCTTAAAACATAATCTTGAGATAGTAAATGTTATCCCT
>JBDHVO010000137.1:0-3738 GCA_039809675.1 Proteocatella sp. | reverse complement strand
ATTAAAGCAAGAAGGGCTAGACTCAATTTGGTCAAGTATACGTTTGGCTTCGTCATATTTAGAAATTTCCATGTATAATACTGCTAAATTATTTTTAATCTGAATTGTTCGTTCAGTTCCTCCGATACTATCTGAAAGCTCAATGCCAAGTGTGGCCATTTCAATTGCCCTTGAATGATTTTGCTGCGAGGAATATCCGCTTACCATAGCACTGAACACTGCAATTTGACCCTCAGTGTTGCCAGTGGCTTTGAAAATATCACTTGCTTTTTCAAAATGGTGGGTACTATTAGCAAAATTTGCTGAATCGAAGTAATACCACCCCATATAATATAATAGCCAAGGGTACGCGCACTTGAGTAGATTGTTCTCAACAGCGTATGCAATAGCTTTTTCAAAAGAAATTTTTATTGAATTTGGATCTAGCTTCGACAAGCTAAGTCCAAGCTGTATTGCATAGTTTTCATCTAATTTCATTTTTTTGAGCTCAGAATCAAGTTTCATAAAAATAAAGTCCCCCTATCTGATGATATGTATTTATTATAGCATGTTTTTATAACTGTAAAACAACTAAATTATCATATTTTTAAAAACAAAAGCTGATGACTTACAAGTTTTAGTTGTCTTGTGTTGAATGTTAGTCTACATAGTGGTACAATTATAAAAAAATAATTAGGAGGAATCAAAATGGAAAAAATTGCAACAACTAATGCCCCTGCGGCTGTAGGTCCATACGCCCAAGCTGTAGAAAGCAACGGCTTTATCTTTGTATCAGGCCAGCTTCCAATAACTGTAGCTACAGGCGAAATGGAAACGGATATTAAAAAAGCTACACTTGCTTCCCTGAGTAACCTTAAGGCTATCCTTGCTGAGGCTGGTCTTGAAATTGAAAATGTTGTTAAAACAACAGTATTTATGAAAAACCTTGAAGACTTTACTTCAATGAATGAGGTTTATGCTGAATTCTTTGGAAGTCATACTCCAGCAAGATCAACCTTCCAGGTTGCTAAGCTACCAAAGGATGCTATTGTTGAAATTGAAGCAATAGCATGCAAATAATTGTTGAAGAAATAACGGAGAAATAGCTTGAAAATTACAGTCGTTGGTCTTGGGTCAGGAGACATTAATTCTATAAGCCTTGGAGCTTACAATAAGCTTATTAAATCCGAAAACATATTTATGAGAACCGGCAAGCATCCCATATGCGACCAACTGCTGGATTCTGGCATCTCATTCAAAACCTTTGACGAATTATATGATACGGGGAAGGATTTTGATTCTGTTTATATGAATATAATTGAAATGCTTATTTCAGAAGTCAAGGCAAAAGGGGAGATTATATATGCAGTTCCCGGTCATCCAAGAGTTGCCGAGACTTCTGTTGATATGCTTTTGTCTGATTCACGTGTGAAGAAGCAAAATATAGAAATTGATATTATTTCATCAAACAGCTTTTTGGACGATATGTTCGTTTTTCTTAATATGGATCCTGTAAAAGATGGTTTTGTTTTTATGGACGCCCTTAAGTTTGATATAGAGATATTGAAAATAAAGTCAGATTTCGTTTTTGCCCAGGTTTACAGCAGATATATTGCTTCTGAGCTAAAGCTAAGCCTTCTCGAATATTTATCTGATGAAGTCGAGGTTATTGTCTTTAAAGCAGCAGGGATAAAAGACAAGGAAGAAAAAAGAATTGTTAAGCTCCATGAACTGGACATGTGTGGCTTTGAGTTTGACCATTTGACCAGCATATACATACCTTACAGGGATGGCTCAAAAAAATTCCACACCCTCAAGGATCTTACGGACATCATAGCTGTCTTAAGGAGCGAAAAGGGGTGTCCTTGGGATAAAAAGCAAGATAGCCTAACTATAATGAATAACATTGAAGATGAAGTGATAGAGCTTAGGCAAGCAATTCAAAATGAAGACATTGACAATATAATCGAGGAAGCTGGTGATATCCTTATGCTTTTGTGTATGCAGGCTCAATTTGGCGATGAACAAGAATTTTTTAATATGAATGACATCATAGACGGCATTGTTAAAAAACTTGTCTTCAGACATCCTTATGTTTTTGGCAATGAAACAGCTACTAGCATTGATGATGCTAATAAAATTTGGGAGCAACAGAAAAAACGAGAAAAAGAAGAAAAAGCATAGAAAATCATTGTAAATGCTTGACTTTATTGTTTTTTTTTGATAAAAGAAAATAGAAGTTATTATATTTATTGCAATTACATAGCTTTGATACTAATAATTGTAATAAGAATACTTAATAATCAGGAGGGGTTTAATGAACAAGGCAGAATTAGTAGCCAAAATGGCTGAAAAAAGCGAACTAACAAAGAAGGATGCAGAAAATGCTCTAAATGCATTTATGGCATGTGTTGAAGAAGCACTTGTTGAAGGAGAAAAAGTACAGCTTGTAGGATTCGGATCATTTGAAACAAGAGACAGAGCTGCAAGAGAGGGAAGAAACCCTAAAGATCCTTCAAAAACGATCAAAATCAAAGCATCAAAGGCTCCTGTTTTCAAAGCTGGAAAAGGGCTTAAAGAAAAAGTTAATAAGTAATAATCTCAGGGAACCTCCGGGTTCCTTTTGTTTTGTAAGGAAGATGATCTAATTTTGTTTTTAACAATTCTGATTAATATAAACAATTGGACAAAGCAGGAATAAGTGTTATAATTGTTTTAAGAGGGAAAACCTTTGTTAAATTAGTTATACTTGATAAGGAGGATTTTTTAGATGAGTAAACCAGTAATGTCAGCGCATTTTGAATCAAGAACTCCATCGGATGTAAGATTAGCCCAGATGGCGTATGCAGACCGTAAAGCAAAGCCTGAGGCTGTTATTAATGTAGGCATTGGTAATGTGTCTCTACCAACAAACCCTGCAATGCAAAAAAGAATGTTCAACCTTGATGCCCAAGGAAGCCCTTTTGCAAATGGTGTAATAAGGTATACAGCTACAAACGGATTTGACGAAACTCAAGAAGCATTCAAAAACATACTTAGATGTGAAGGCTTCAATACTGACAACATCCACGTGACAGTGACTGACGGAGGATCTTCAGGGATGGAGCTCTTGCTTCTTGGAGTATGCGGCCCTGCAGGTACGACAGAAAGACCGCTACTGATGATAGATCCGGCTTACTCCAATTATATTTCATTTGCTGAAAGGATTGGAAGAAAAACAATAACCCTTAAGCGTTCTTTAAGCAAGGATGGAAAGTTCAGCCTTCCAAGCATTGAAGAAATAGAAGCAATCATTGTAAAACATAATCCTGGAGCCCTACTTGTTATTCCTTATGACAATCCTACTGGCCAGTATTATGATAAAAAAGCTCTTATGGAGCTTGCTTCTCTTTGTGTTAAGCACAATATTTGGATTGCAAGTGATGAGGCTTACCGTGAGCTTTTCTATGTAAAGGGAGAGGAGCTTGTAAGTATTTGGGGTATTACTGATAAGGATGTACCTGGAATAGAGGGAAGAAGAATCAGTATTGAAACTGCCTCAAAGGTGTGGAATGCATGTGGACTTAGAATTGGTGCTGTACTTACTGATAATGCTGATTTCAGCAACAGGCTGACTGCAGAATATACTGCAAACCTTTGTGCCAATGCAATTGGTCAGTATATTTTTGGAGCCCTTGCTCATGAAAGCAAGGAGCAATTAGCTGACTGGTGCGGAGGACTTAGAGATTATTATCAGGACACAATTTTCAAGGTTTGTGC
>JBDHVO010000136.1:0-3819 GCA_039809675.1 Proteocatella sp. | reverse complement strand
GGAGATTCAGCGCTCAAAGAGGTGGCTGACATCCTCAGGCAAAATGTAAGAGGTGCTGATGTCCTGGGCCGCTGGGGGGGAGAGGAGTTCATGGTAATCCTGCCGGGCACAGACGGATTTGGAGCGGAGATTCTGGCAGAAAAGCTAAGAGGCAGGATATCCAGCCATGTTTTTGCTGATGTAGAAGCTATAACAGCCAGCTTTGGAGTGGCTGAGGCCCATGGGGGTCTTAGTGCTGTGGACCTTGTGGCCAGAGCAGATGTAGCCCTTTATGACGCAAAAAACAAGGGAAAAAACCAGGTCTGCTGCAGGGACAACGAGGACTGCCAAGAAGTCTTATAAGCTTTTATGCTTTAGATTCTTCTTAGCCAGGGTATTTTTTTGAGAATCTGGGTATAATCATTTTAGCAAGAAATAGTGGCAGATTTAATATAGGAATTAGTGCAGGCAGGAGGCTAAGATGTTTGGAAACAAAGGCTCAAAAGAAGCTGAAGGCAGGGATATTATGAAGCTCCTTGAAAAAATGGAAGCAAGGATAATAAAAATAGACACAAGGCAGCAGGTGCTTGAAAAAGAGGTGAAGGACCTGAAAGACCTTCTTAAAAAGCAAGGCAAATAGACTTAAGAGTAAATAACTTAAAAATCCTGACTATCTTTAGATAGCCAGGATTTTTTGCATTGAAAAGCAGTTTTCAAAAAATTATCTGCCAGCAAATTCAGGGGTAAGGCTGGTAACAGAAAGTACCTGGTCAGTACAGACTATCTGGCACACAGGCTCTGCTGCCGGATCAGGGGTCTTGTCTTTTCTTGAGGCCAGGAAGTAGGGTAGGGCCACAAAAATGCTTCCCCCCACTATATTGCCTGCTGTAGCCACCAGGATATTATAGAAGTAGCCTGTCAGGCTTAAATCTGCATTCATAGGGTTTAGGAGGGCCACGCTAAGAAGGGTCATATTGGCTACGCTATGCTCAAAGCCGCTTGTAACAAAGACAAAGAGGGCAGAGAAAATCATAATGAGTTTGCCGCTTTCTGATTTCATCTTGAAGCTCATCCAGACTGCCACGCTCACAAGAACATTGCACAGGATTGCCCTTACAAAGAGCTGAAATGCTGGTATTTGCATTTTCGTTGCGGCTGCATCAGACATAAACTGGCCTGTATTGTTTGTTGCAAGGCCTGTGAAGTAAAATAAAAGTGCAAGGACAAGGGATCCGGCCCAGTTGCCAAGATGGGTTATGGCCCAGAGTCTTAGGGTAGACTGGAGGCTGGCCTTTTTGTTAAGCATGGCCACTGACAGGGTAAAATTATTGCCTGTAAAAAGCTCTGAGCCTGCCATAATAACGAGAGCCAGGGCTATACCAAAGAAGGCCCCCATAAGGATTTTGGTATAGGGAGACCCATCCAAAAGTCCGCCTATAGTATATACAAGAATAACAGCAAAGCCTACATAGGCTCCTGCCAGCATAGATGAAACAAAAAAACCGCCGGGATTCTTGTCTAAAAAAGCAAGTTTTTTTTCAGCCGCCTTACATACGGCAATATTTTCATTTTTGTACATATATCCCCCTGACCATATGGAACTAATATAGTGGATCTATTTCCGAGTTATTTACTATGGGTTAGCATAAGCTAATCCCACCATATCATATTTTTGGTCAAATGTATAGGGCTTTTTAAAAGTTAATATTTTATTTTTAAAAGACAGGAAAACACTTATTCTGAGCCTGGCGCAAGATTCTGCATATTGCATAAATTCTGCATATAAGATATAATCAAGAAAATATCTAATTTTTGGAAAAGTCAATATAATCTTTGGGACAACCTGAAAATTAACCAATCTTAAGGAGGATAACAGTTTATGAGGGTTTATGAAAGCGACAAGATCAGAAATGTGGCAATTCTCGGCCACGCAGGTAGTGGTAAGAGTAATCTTATTGAGGCATTCCATTATACAGCAGGACTTGCAAACAGAATTTCAAAACCAACTGACCCGATAAAGCTCACTACAACGCTGGGGCTTTATGCAGTGGAGTACAACAATTATAAATACAACTTCTTAGATACACCTGGATATTCAGACTTTGCGGGGGACGTAACCTCTGCTATGAGAGCTGCCTCCGGAGCCATAATAATGGTTGACGGAACAACTGATCTTCAGGTAGGCACAGAAAGTGCCTTGGAGATAACAGATGATTTAAATATGCCAAAATTTATTTTTGTGAATAAAATAGACAGTGATAAATCTGACTACGAAAGAATCCTTGACCAGCTTAGAGAAAAGTACGGCAAAAAAATTGCTCCTTTCCACGTGCCATGGGGCAAGGGGGATAGCTTCAAGGGCTTTATAAACGTAGTTAGTATGTTTGCCAGAGAATACAACGGGAAGGAATGTGTAACTGTTCCTATGCCTGATGATATACAAAATGAAGTAGAGCCTATAAGAGAGATGCTTTTTGAGGCGGTTGCAGAAACCGATGAAGAGCTTATGAACAAATATTTTGCGGGTGAGAGCTTTAGCCGGGAGGAAATCAATAGGGGTCTGAGGCTGGGAGTCCTTAGTGGCGAGGTGATACCTGTCCTTTGCGGGTCTACGGCAAAAAACATAGGGATGCATACCCTTCTTGATATGATAGTTGACTATCTACCGTCTCCGCTTGATCTTGAGGTGCCAAGATATTCTGCTGAGGCAGTAGCCCAAATATATAAAACAGTCTATGACCCCTTCCTCGGAAGAGTCAGCTTTGGCTCAATCCGCGAGGGAGAATTCAAGCAAGAAATGGATGTCTTTAATCTTACCAAGGGGACAAGGGACAGGGTTCATAAGATATTCACATCTGTAAATGGCGAGCTCAAGGAGCTTGACAAGGTAAACGCGGGGGATTTGGCAGTCTTTACAAAGCTTGGGGATGTTGTAACAGGTGATGTGCTCTCTACCAAGGAGGGCTATGGCGAAATAAGACCTCTTGTATTCCCTAAGCCCCAGATGCTGATTGCAGTTGAAGCCCTTAATAAAAATGATGAGGATAAGATCTCCCAGGGCATAAACAGGCTTATGGATGAGGACCCTTCCTTTACCTATAGCAGAAACACTGAAACCAAGCAATCTGTCCTTGGAGTTCAGGGAGAAATCCACGTCAACGCCATAAAAGACAAGCTCAAAGACAAGTTTGGCGTAGATGTAAAGCTAAAAGACCTCAAGGTGCCGTATAGAGAAACAATAAAAGGTAGCTCAGACGTTCAAGGGAAGCACAAGAAGCAATCAGGAGGCCATGGCCAGTATGGAGATGTAAAGATCAGATTCTCTCCGTCCAAGGACCAGTTTGAATTTACAGAGGAGCTCTTTGGAGGCTCTGTACCAAAATCCTATGTGCCTGCTGTTGAAAAGGGTCTTAGAGAGTCCATGGAAAGTGGAGTGCTTGCAGGCTATCCTGTAACAAACATAAAGGCAGTCCTTTATGACGGGTCCTACCATGATGTTGACTCCTCAGAGATGGCCTTTAAGCTGGCTGCAAACCTTGCCTTTAAAGCTGGAATAAAAGAAGCCAAGCCTGTCCTCCTTGAGCCTGTTATGAAGCTTGATATCTTTGTGCCAGATGAATATATGGGAGATATTATTGGGGATATCAACAAAAAGCGTGGCAGAGTGCTTGGAATGGAAGCCTTTAAGACTGGTAAGCAGGTAATTCATGCAGAAGCGCCGCAATCAGAGACCTTTAAGTATGCCATAGACCTAAAGGCTATGACCCAGGGCAGGGGCTACTTTGAAATGGAATTTGCCAGATATGAAGAAGTACCTGGCCAGCTGGCTGACAAAATAAT
>JBDHVO010000135.1:0-3821 GCA_039809675.1 Proteocatella sp. | reverse complement strand
CAGGTCCGTATCCTTCAAAATATTAAGCATCTGAAGCTTAAGCCCCCATATACCGGATTTGCATACATAAGCAAGGCTTTCCTTCATATCCTCCCTTGACTCCCCAGGGAGATTTATTATAAGGTGGACAACAGTTTTTATTCCTGCCTGGGCAAGTTTTTTCACAGCCTCGTCATAGGCAGGGAGGCTGTAGCCCCGCCTTATAAATTCTGAAGTGCTTTCGTGGATAGTCTGAAGCCCCAGCTCTATCCATAAATATGTTTTTTTATTTAATTCCCTAAGGACCTCTATGATATCATCGCTTAGGCAGTCAGGCCTTGTGGCGATTGCAAGACCAACAATCCTCTCATCTGAAATCGCTTCGTTATACAGGCGGAGCAGGTTTTCCGGCTTATCATAGGTGTTTGTAAAATTCTGGAAGTAGGCAATATATTTTGCCTCAGGCCATTTGGGAGAAAGGAGCTTTATCTGAGAACTTATTTGCTCTGACACAGAATCGAGCCTGTTACCAGCAAAATCTCCAGAGCCAGATTCTGAGCAAAATATGCAGCCGCCCCGGCCAAGGCTTCCATCCCTGTTCGGACAGGTAAAGCCTCCATCAAGAGAAAGCTTTACAACCTTTGTGCTGAATTCTGATTTTAAAACATCGTTAAGAGAAGTGTATTTTTTATTATTCATAGCCTTCCTTTTTTACATAATATCGTATTCAAGTAAAAATAATACCACAAAAACAAGGGGTTAGTACAGGGCAGGCTTACAAATTCCTTGAAACTACTTGAATTTAATTGGATTTTATGGTATTATACCAAAAGCACATAGAATTTGAGGAAAGAGTGGGACTAGCCCACTCTTTCGTTTTGAGTATAACAAATACAGTGTTATAAATGGTTTGGGAGGGCAAATGGCAAATAAAGTTGAAGTTCTGATTGAAGACCTTATAAATGAGGTTCTGCCTGAAGAGTTTGAGATTGTAGACACAGAGTATGTAAAAGAGGGTGGAGAATGGTATCTTAGAATTTTTGTTGACAAAAGGGCAGAGGGAGAATATCTTTCAATGAATGACTGCCACAAAGTCACAACCATAATTAATGCCATGCTGGATGAGAAGGATCCGATTGAAGATCAGTACACTCTTGAAGTATCCTCTCCCGGACTAGGCAGAGCTCTTAAAAAGGACAGGGATTTTGTACGAGAAGCAGGAAAAGAAGTAGAAATCAAGCTCTATAAGGCACTTGATGGAAGGAAAGAATTTGACGGCATTTTAAAAGGTCTTAATGACCAGGGGCATGTTGTAATAGATGCTGGTAGTCGTGAGATGGAATTTGATAGAAAAGATATTGCTATAATAAGATTGAAAATAGTATTTTAGAAGGCTTAAAGCCAGGAGGTTAATAGAGAAATGAACGCTGATTTTATCACAGCTTTAAATCAGATTGAAGAGGAAAAGGGTATAAGCAAGGACGTTATAATTGAGGCTGTTGAAAATGCACTGGTTAATGCCTACAAGAAAAACTTTGGAGTGACGAACAATGTAAGGGTAAATATAGACAAAACAAGTGGAGATATCAAAGTATTTACATCCAAGCATGTAGTTAACAAAAGAGAGATAGATTTGCTTGACGGCGAAATTTCTGTGGAGGGGGCCCAAGAAATAGACCTTGGCTTCAAAGAGGGGGATGTTGTCGAAGAAGAGGTTACTCCGAAGAATTTTGGTCGTGTGGCTGCCCAGACAGCAAGACAAATGGTTGTCCAAAAAATCAAAGAAGCCAGCAGGGATATAATAGTTGAAGAATTTCAGCTAATCCAGTCTGAGATTTTAAATGGTGAAGTGGTTAGAAAAATAGGCTCAGGTCCAAGGGCCAATGTACTTATAAGCCTTAGCTCAAAAGCAAGAAAGGGGCAGGTTATTGAAACAGAAGCCCTCCTGCCTGTCCAAGAGCAAATGCCCACAGAGGAGTATAAGCTTAATGACAGGGTGACCCTGTATGTTTCTGAGGTCAAAGCTAAGAACGGGGTGCCTGAAATTATTGTCTCAAGAGCCCATGCAGGTCTTGTAAAAAGGCTTTTTGAAAGAGAAGTTCCCGAAATAAGAGAGGGTCTTGTTCAGATAAAAGCAATTGCAAGAGAGGCTGGATCAAGGACAAAAATCTCCGTATTCTCTACTGATGAAGACATCGACTCTATAGGCTCATGTGTAGGGCCAAGAGGCCAGAGGGTCGCCGCAATAGTGGACGAGCTTAAGGGGGAGAAGATGGATATTATAGAGTACTCAGACGACCCGGAAAAATATATTTCAAGCGCCCTAAGCCCTGCAGATGTAATAAGTGTAGAGGCCAATCTTGAAGAAAAGACGGCAAGTGTACTGGTTCCTGAGGATCAGCTATCACTGGCAATCGGGAAAGAAGGCCAAAATGCCAGACTTGCTGCAAAGCTCACAGGGTGGAAAATAGATATAAAGAGTATACCAGCTAATATACCCTCTATAGAGGAATAGAATTCAGACAAGGAGGATAAGATGACTCAAGCACCAAAGCAGAAGAAGATTCCACAAAGAAAATGTGTTGCATGCTCTGACAGAGAATCAAAAAAACAGCTGATGCGAATTGTTAAAAACAAGGAGGGGCAAATCTTTGTTGACTCAAGCGGAAAAGCAAATGGAAGAGGAGCCTATGTCCATCTGTCTGAAGAATGTATTGATAAGACCATAAAGGGTCATCTGATAGAAAAAGCATTCAAATCAACCGTTCCTTCGGAGCTTTATGACAGGCTTAAGGAGGAACTACAGAAAATTGAAAAATAAACTGATGACTATGCTGGGCTTTGCAAAAAAAGCCGGCAAGCTATCCTCGGGTGAGGGGATAACCTTAGAAAATATAAAAAACAACAAAGCCCTTGTTGTAATTCTGGCAAGTGATGCGTCACACAACACTGCAAAGAGAATTAGGGACAAGGCAGCATACAGAAACATATTAGTGGTGGAAGAGCTCAATAGAAAAGAAATAGGCACAGCAACTGGAGTTGATGACAGAGTAGTTGTATCAATAACTGACCAAGGCTTTGCCAGTAGCATAAAAACCATATTGGGAGGTAATGTGGATGGAAAAAATTAGAATTCATAAGTTAGCCAAAGATTTAAACTTGCCTTCAAAAGATCTTATAGAAATGCTTAATAAAGCCGGCTTTCAAGTTGAAAGCCATATGACAGCTGTTACAGAGTCGCAAGCTCAGGCAATGATGAAAAAACTGGCAGGAGCCGGCAGTAAATCTGACAATAAAACCCTGACTAAAACTGAGGCGAAAACTGTAATAGATGAGCTACCAAAGGAAAAACCAGCTGAAAAACCGGTGGAGAAAGAAGTTCAACCCAAGGAAGTTAGGATAGATAAAGATAAGGTAACAGCCACAGATATAAAATTTGATGAAAAGGAAAAGGCTAAGGATTTGGAGCAGGATAAAAACAAAAATTACAAAAACCAGTCAGATTCAGAAACAAAAAACAATAATGACAGGAAAACAGACAAGCCTTACACCCCAAGAGAGGGTGGTCAAAGAGACAGTTCAAAGTATACCCCAAGAGAAGGCAATCAGCAAAGAGAATGGAAGCCAAGAGAAGGCAATCAGCAAAGAGAGTGGAAGCCAAGAGAAGGTAGCCAGCCAAGAGAGGGCGGCCAGCAAAGAGAATGGAAGCCAAGAGAGGGCGGCCAGCCAAGAGAAGGCAGTCAGCAAAGAGAGGGGAAGCCAAGAGAGGGCGGCCAGCCAAGAGAAGGCAGTCAGCAAAGAGAGTGGAAGCCAAGAGAAGGCAGCCAGCAAAGAGAGTGGAA
>JBDHVO010000134.1:0-3916 GCA_039809675.1 Proteocatella sp. | reverse complement strand
AGCTACGTTCACCCCAAGTGTGACTGCATCTGATGTTATTGTTGCTCCTGAAATAGCAACAATCTCACTTTCTGCACCAGTTGCATTTTTATTTACATATGGCTTCTTATCTATATTCAGTTCAGAAAACTGATCAATAAAGGCAGCATCTGTTGCTTTTGCTCCGAGTCCAGGAGTTTCATTCATATTGGATAGCTTTACTCCTGTAATCGTATTTTCTCCACTGATTCCAACAGTTACATCAAATGTCCCTCCGTAGCCTTTAGACTGGGTTGACACAATGTATCCAATAATTTCAGAGCCTTTTTTTGCTTCATATACCTCTGTAACGCCAGATGGAAGTTCTGCTGTCATAAGCTCAAATGCATCTGCCTCTGGAAGGAGGTCTTTTCTGGCCTGGTCAGCCTCAGCTGCTATTCTTGCAGTTATAATAGGCTCAGTAGCTGCATTTACATAAGATAGTGATGCGGAAGCAACCATACTTACGACAGCTAATATAACCCCTAATTTAATTATTTCGTTTTTCATTATGCCACCTCCCCAAATTTCTTTGGAACAATGTACTTATCAAGAAGTGGTGTAGCGACGTTCATCAGTAATATGGAATATGATACTCCTTCTGGATATCCCCCAAAATATCTAATAACAGATGTCAGGAATCCACACCCAAAAGCATAAACAATTTGAGCTTTTGGATTAACCGGTGAGCTTGCATAGTCAGTTGCCATAAAAAAAGCACCAAGGAAAAGACCACCAGAAAGCAGGTTGTAAGCACCCATAACAAAGTCGAAGCCCGAGAACAGGGTTGTTAATATGTACACAGTAACAATGTAAACAAGTGGAATATAGTAAGAAATTACTCCCCTATAAATAAGGTATATCCCGCCAAGCAGAAGTAGTACAGCAGAGGTTTCACCTATACAGCCGCCACTTCGTCCAATAAAAAGATCCATCATCGATACTGGGCCTGAGCCATTGGAAATAACCGAACCCGCTTCTTTAATCAGTGACAGGGGGGTAGCTGTTGAAACAGCATCTGCGCCAGGAGCTGACCATGTAGTCATTTGTACAGGCCATGATGCCAATAGCATTGCCCTTGCAGCAAGTGCAGGGTTTATAAAGTTGTGGCCAAGACCTCCGAATACTTGCTTCGCTACTACAATCGCAAATACTGAACCAATTAACATGATCCACCATGGAAGTGAAGGCGGGACATTCATTGCAAGCAAAAGTCCTGTCACGACAGCTGATAAGTCACCTATTGTTACTTTTCTTTTCATTGCTTTTTGAACAATGAACTCTGCGCCCACAGCTCCAAGTACAGCCACAAATACATTTATAAGCGCAGGCATACCAAAATAATATATTCCTGCAAAAGTAGCAGGCAACAATGCAATAACAACATCCCTCATTATATTAGAGACTTTTGTAGTGCTCTGTACATGAGGCGATGATGAAATGATTAATTTATTTTCCATTTTTCACCTATTTACTTGCCTTTCTTCTATTTGCCATTATTTCTTTTTTTGCAACCCTTATAGACTGGAGTAGTGGTCTATTCGCTGGGCATATAAATGAACATGATCCGCATTCTATGCAGTCAAGTGCATTGAATTCATCAGTTTTCTCAAACTCCATCTTTAAGGCGAATGCACTAATATACATTGGCTGAATCTTTGCTGGACAAACAGTTATGCACTTTCCACATCGGATACAGTTGCTAGTCTCGTTTGCAGGAACATCCTCGGCCGCAAGACATAAAATTCCTGAGCTTCCTTTTGTGGCGCTGACATCAAGGGTTGACTGGGCAAGTCCCATCATTGGACCCCCACTTATCACCTTCTTTGGCTCTTTAACAAAGCCGCCACACTGATCAACTATTTCTGAATATAAGGTTCCTGTTTTAATAAGCAGGTTTTTGGGTTCCTTCACAGCAGAGCCTGTTATTGTACATATACGCTCTATTAAAGGCAGACCTGTTTTCAGGGTTTTTGCTACTTGGGCTGCGGTTGCTACATTAGTAACAACTACGCCAATGTCTGCTGGCAGACCTCCTGAAGGGACTTCCCGCCCTGTACAGGCATTGATTAGCTGCTTCTCAGCCCCCTGAGGATACTTGGTCTGAAATGCAACTACTTCAATTGTAGGATCCGATTTAGCTGCATTTGAAACAGCTTCAACACAGTCCATTTTGTTATTTTCAATTCCTATGTACGCCTTTGAAACTCCCAAAATCTTAATCAAAACCTGTAGTCCAAGCACGATTTCATCTGGATTCTCAAGCATAAGCCTATGGTCAGCTGTCAGATAGGGCTCACACTCAGCTCCATTTAGGATTACCGCATCAATTTTTTTGTCAGGAGGCGGAGCCAGCTTTACGCTTGTTGGGAATGTCGCCCCTCCCATACCTACAATACCGGCTTCTTTGATCATATCAAGAAGCTCTTCCTTGGTCATTTTATCAAGCCCTGGATATTTGGGAAGATTTTCATAAAGCTCCTCAGTCATGTCGTTTTCAATTTCAACGCAAAGAACCTTCTGGCCTCCTGGAACAAGTCTTGGAGCTATGGCCTTTACTTCTCCAGACACTGAAGAATGCACCGGAGCCGAAACAAACCCGGCCGCCTCGCCAATCTTTTGGCCTTTTTTAACTAAATCTCCCTTTTTTACAATCGCTGAACTGGGAGCACCTATATGTTGAGAAAGCGGAATATAAACTGTTTGTGGCTGCTTTGCCACTTCCACAGGTTTATGTTCAGATGCTTCCTTGTTATGTGGTGGATGAATTCCTCCTTTAAAGGTGAGAAATTGCATAAATGTAACCTCCTCTTTTATATATGACAATAAATTTCGCCTAAGATAGTATACTACAAAAACCTCAGTGATTAAAGATTTCAACTGAAAGTATATTAATTAACTATTGACTGGCAGTTGCTTAGTCTAAAGCCTTAATCCAGATTGCCTCTTTATACCTTCTAAACCAGGTGAGTTGTCTTTTGGCATATCTCCTTGATTCTTGCTTTATTTTCTCGCTTGCTTCATCAAGTGTATATTTCCCATCAAAATAATCAAGTACCTGCCTGTAGCCTATTCCCTTCATTGACTGGTATGATTCATTAAGCCCGCTATCTGCGAGTTTCCTGACTTCATCTAAGAGGCCGTTTTCAAACATAATATCTACTCTTTTGTTTATATTATTATAAAGTGTTTCTCTATCCCTATATAATACATAGAGTTTGTAATCGTAGCCGGTTTTTTCTTGAACCTCTTTGAAGCCTTTAAAACCCCCGGTACTTGCGATAATTTCAAGAGCCCTTATCACTCTCTTAATGTTCCTTTTTTCAATATTTATCTCTTGGTCACCTGTTTTTGCTAGCAGAAGCTCAAACAAATTGTCTTCCCCATGCTTATAATAATAATCCCACAAATATTCTCGAAATTCAGCATCAACATCTGCTTCATTAAAGTCCATAGAATATATAAGAGAGTTTATATAAAGGCCTGTGCCACCGACAACAATCGGAGTTTTCCCCCGGCTAGTTATTTCAGTGATTTTTTCCCTGGCCATTTTTGCATAGTCTGCTACTGTAAAGCTTTCAAATGGAGACAAAAAATCAATCGCGTGGTGGGGTATATTTTCTTTTTCTTTTTCAGTGATTTTTGCAGTTCCGATATCCATAAACTTATATATTTGCATAGAATCAGCTGATATTATTTCACCATTAATTTTTTTTGCCATTTCAATAGAAGCGCTAGTCTTTCCCACTCCTGTTGGCCCTGCAATTATAATAATTTTTTCTTTTTTCATTCTTAGCCTTACCAAACTAAACAATCCGTTTAAACATTTTTTCTATCTGATATTTTTGCAATTCAATAAATATTGGCCTTCCATGGGGACAGGTATATTTGTTGTTAC
>JBDHVO010000133.1:0-3922 GCA_039809675.1 Proteocatella sp. | reverse complement strand
TTATGTAAAATTATTACGAAATATCAATATTTATGTTAATATATATAGGTGTATTTACACTCTAATGGAAAAGTTGAGGTAAGGAGAGCTTATGGCAGCAATAGTCAGGGTTGAAAATTTAGTTTATAGATATGATGATGAGATAATAACTAAAAATGCAGTAGATGGAGTTTCATTTGATATAGAAGCAGGCGAATTTGTAGTTATAATTGGACATAATGGTTCAGGAAAAAGTACCCTTGCAAAGCATTTTAATGGGATATTTTATCCCACTGAAGGAAATGTGTATATAAATGGAATGAATACAAGAGATGATGCTCTTATATGGAAAATAAGGCAGAATGCAGGGATGGTTTTTCAAAATCCAGATAATCAGATTGTAGCTACAATTGTAGAAGAAGATGTAGCATTTGGTCCACAAAATCTTGGAGTGGATAAGGATACTATAAGAAAAAGAGTTGATGAAGCACGTAGACTTGTAAATATGACAGAATTTGCGAAAAAACAGCCACATAATCTTTCGGGTGGTCAGAAACAAAGAGTTGCGATAGCAGGAATCATTGCTATGAGACCTGATTGTATAATTTTTGATGAGCCAACGGCTATGCTTGACCCAAGGGGCAGGCAGGAGGTAGTGGAAACTATTGTAAGGCTAAATAAGGAGCAGGGCAAGACCATTGTTCATATTACCCACTTTATGGATGAGGCAACAGAGGCTGATCGAGTTCTTGTAATGGAAGAAGGGAAAATAATAATGGAGGGTCGGCCCAGAGAAATTTTTTCTCAGGTAAAAAAACTCAAAGACCTTGGCTTAGACGTACCCCAGATGACGGAGTTTTCCCATCTACTAGCCAGCCGCGGTATTCCTGTTAATAAAGAAATACTAACTATAGAAGAAATGGTGGATAGCCTATGTCAGTTGATGTAATGGACCTTACCCATGTATACAATGAGGGGACGCCTTTTGAAAGTAAGGCTCTAAACGAAGTCTCGATGCACGTTGAGTCTGGCGAATTTATTGGAATCATTGGACATACAGGGTCTGGAAAAAGCACCCTTATCCAGCACCTTAATGGTCTCCTTAAGCCCCAAAAGGGTACTATAATTGTTAATGGACTGGAAATAACCGCTAAAGATGTATCCTTGGTAAATGTTAGGAAGAAGGTAGGTCTGGTTTTTCAGTATCCTGAATACCAGCTCTTTGAAGAGACTATCTACAAGGACGTGGCATTTGGGCCAACAAAGCTGGGCCTTGATGAGGCAGAAATAAAAAAAAGAGTATACGAATCGCTTGAAGCGGTTGGAATAAATGTTGAGCAGAAAAAGGATAGCTCCCCCTTTGACCTTTCAGGAGGTCAGAAAAGAAGGGTTGCCATAGCGGGGGTTATAGCTATGGAGCCTGATATTCTGATTCTTGATGAACCAACAGCCGGCCTTGATCCCAAGGGACGAGATGAGATTTTGGACCAGATAGTAAAAATCCATAGTAAAAGGAAGACAACAATTTTGCTTGTATCCCACTCTATGGAGGATGTATCAAGGGTTGCGGACCGTCTTATGGTAATGAACAAGGGAACTATTGAGCTAACAGGAACACCGAGGGAAATATTCAGGCATGAAAAAAGACTTCACGAAATAGGTCTTGGAGTTCCCAAGATTGTAAGCCTTTTAAATGATCTTAGGGACAAAGGCTATGACATAGACCCTGATATTATAACCATGGAAGAGGCGGCGGATGCAATTGAAAACCTGATAAGGAGGAAAGAAAATGCTTAAAGACATAACTCTGGGGCAGTACTATCCTACTGGTTCAAAGATTCATAAGCTGGATCCTCGGGTAAAACTAATGTTTACCTTTGTCTTTATGGCAACTATATTTACAGTAAATAAGTTTTATCCCTTTGCAATTATTATTGTGTTTATTGCTTTTCTGGCCAAGACCTCCCGTATTCCGGTAAAGTACCTGGTGAAGGGGATTAAGCCCCTTAGAGCAATTCTGCTTATAACGTTTTTGGTCAACTCCATGCTAACTCCGGGGAAAAACATCTTCCATCTGTGGATCTCTAACCTCACGGAGGAAGGCCTAAGGCTGGGTATCTTTATGATATTGAGGCTAATCCTCCTGATTATAGGTACCTCTCTTCTAACTCTTACTACTGCTCCGATTGAGCTGACAGATGGTATTGAAAAGCTCTTAAATCCCTTTAAAAAAATCGGAATTCCTGCCCACGAAATTGCTATGATGATGACAATAGCCCTGAGGTTTATACCGACCCTTCTTGACGAAACAGATAAAATAATGAAGGCTCAGATGGCAAGGGGGGCTGATTTTGAGAGTAAAAAGCTTGTGGATAGGGCTAAGAGTCTTATACCCCTGCTTGTCCCACTTTTCATATCTGCATTCAGAAGAGCCGATGAATTGGCCATGGCAATGGAAGCCAGGTGTTACAGGGGTGGCGAGGGCAGAACCAAAATGAATGAAATAGTCCTAACAAGGTCAGACCTGATAGCCTTCTTTGGAGCTACAGGCCTTATGATAATAATATCAGCAACCAGATTTTTTGCATTTGGAATATAATTAGGAAAAGGTGGAAAAAATAATGTCACAAAAAACAAAAGCATACTTAAGACTTGCAGCTATGGCTGCAGGAACAATTTTAATGTTAATTATTGTAATTACAGGCAAGAGCCTGTGGGTAAGGATTCCTGCCCTAATCCTTGGGGGCGGGCTTGGATGGCTTGTATATAGATCTGTTCAGGCTCTAATAAGAAAAAAACACTTAATTTATGGCAAGGTCTTATCTATTGTTAAACCCAAAAATAAATATAGCTTTGGGAAAACCACTGTAATTATAAAATCGGGCAAGGTATCTAAAAAGCTCTTCACATGGCAGAAGCTGCCTCTTAGAATAGGAAGTGATTACGGTTTTTATTATGAAGATAAATCGAATCAAATCATAAGCTATGAGGTAATCAAAGCCAGTATGGTAGCAAAGCCAAAGGGCAACCTTCCGCCGCAATTTAGATAGGAGGTATTATGTACCAGCTACTGGGAGATAATGTAGTCGACATAGAAGAGCTTGTTGAGCTCTTTAAGCTCAATGGGATAGAGGTTTCAGAAAATATAACCAAGGCAACAAAAAGAGATGATGCAGTAGGCCTTAGAATAAAAGCACCCTTGGCAGAGCTTGGAATTTCAGACAGAACTGAAGATGCAGACCAGATGCAAGAGTATATGGAGAAAATCCAAGAAGCTTACACTGAAAAAATAAAGAGATTTTTAAATGAAGACTTTATCTTCTCCCTCTATGCCTATACCTTTGACGAGGTATCAAATTCTATAATTTTAAACTTCACCATGATGGACAGACACACAGGAAGAAGAAAGCTGCCTGATGTTGCCAAAAGACTGTTTGATGTATAACCCTGATTAAGAGTGTGTTCCTAAAAAGGAATGCACTTTTTTGAAAAATAAATTATAATTAGGTATTTAATAAAATACCTTGAATTATGGCTATATAAGCTAGTCCGAGGAAATATTGATCCTCGATAAATTTCGTAAATCATCTGTAAAATGCATAAATCAGTTATAAAGTGGGTATGTAATCGAAAAAAGGAGGGCCTATAATGATATATAATAGTACAAGAAATATAAATAATAGGGTTAGTGGTCCAGAGGCAATAATAAAAGGCATAGCAGACGATGGAGGCTTATTTGTGCCTGAAGCGTTTGAAGATTTGAGCTCGATACTAAGCCTCGATTGTAGCTATGATGAGGTTGTGAAGTTTATTCTGAAGGCTTTTTTTCCAGAGCTTAATTTCGGAGAGGAAATAAAGGAAGTCTACAAGAGTTTTAACAGTAAGGACGTTATTGGATGCAAAAAAGTAGATGAAGCATATATTCTTGAACTTTTCCACGGGC
>JBDHVO010000132.1:0-3928 GCA_039809675.1 Proteocatella sp. | reverse complement strand
TTATAGCTCAAGAGAATTTGCTGATGATTTCTTTGATTATAACGGCTACAGAATAGGACCAGACCACGATGGAATCCTGCTCCTTATCAGTATGCAGGACAGAGACTGGGCAATATCTACTACAGGGCACGGGATAGTAGCATTTACAGATGCGGGGCAGGCTTATATAATGGACAGAGTCCTGCCCCGGCTGAGCTCGGGCGATTATTTTGCTGCCTTCAATACGTTTTCAGAGCTTTCAGATGAATTTTTAGTAAAGGCAAAAAGCGGACAAGCCTATGATTCACACAATTTGCCGATAGAGCCTCTGGGGTTAAAATGGCTCTTAATCTCACTTGCAGGAGGGCTCCTGATCGCCTTTGGGGCAACTGCAGCTATGAAACAGCAATTGAAGAGTGTAAGGCTACAAGCCGCAGCAGCGGATTATCTTGTGAAAAACAGCCTTGCGATTACTGGAAGAAAAGACCTGTTT
Organism: Proteocatella sp.; assembly: GCA_039809675.1. GTDB lineage: Bacteria > Bacillota > Clostridia > Peptostreptococcales > Filifactoraceae > JAUNKE01. The sequence goes on along the minus strand of JBDHVO010000132.1, from coordinate 3,456 downwards.
TTATACAGCACCCAAAGTAAAAGCAAGAAAGAAAAGGAACAAAATAATAATTCAAGCAGACCTTCATCAGGCTCTTCAACCTGGAGGTCATCCTCGGGCCGAACCCATGGAGGATCTAGTGGCAAATTCTAATCATAAAAACTGTTGTGAGTCTATATCCGGCAAATGCTACAAGCACATTAATATGGGGCTTAATCCTAGGATTAAGCCCCATATTTGTGCGTAATTTTCAGGAATACAGGGATTAATGTTAAATAATTACTGCAAAAATTATTTTTTTAAAAATGTAGAGATTGTAAGTTATTAGATTGACAAATTAATTACAAAAATGTAGTGACATAATCAAAATTTAGAGATATAATCAAGGCATACCCGAATCTTTTGAATATTTCTTATATTAGTTAAAAAACTATTTTTTGTTTTTTTATAAAGAATCAAGGGTATATGATTTTTGGCGCTAGAATTTTTGTTTCAATTTCAAGGAAGGAGTGATTTAATGGAAGCTAAAAAAACCCCTTTGTATGAGGAGCATATTAAATTAGGCGGAAAAGTGGTCGACTATGCTGGCTGGTATCTTCCTATTCAATATGAAGGACTTGTTGCAGAGCATGAGGCAGTAAGAAATGCAGCAGGCCTTTTTGACGTATCCCACATGGGAGAAATCGTTATTAAAGGTGCACAGGCAACAGCATTTTTAGATTATTTGCTGACTAATGATATTTCCAAAATGGTGAACAATCAAATTGTTTACACCTTCATGACCTATGAGGATGGCGGAGTTGTTGATGACCTTTTAGTGTACAAATATACAGATGACCACTATCTTCTTGTTGTAAATGCAGCGAACACAGATAAAGACCACAAATGGATTCTTGACCACCAAAAAGGTTTCGATGTTACAGTAGACAATATCTCGGATAGCGTTGGGGAAGTTGCATTGCAGGGGCCTTTGGCTCAGAAGATTTTACAAAAGCTAACTGACAAAAATCTTGACGAAGTTACCTTCTTTACTCTTGCTGAAAATGTTAACATAAATGGAACAAGTTGTATGATTTCAAGAACGGGTTATACAGGAGAAGATGGCTTCGAAATATATACAGATAATGAAGGCATTGTAAAAGTTTGGAGAGACCTTCTGGAAGCAGGAAAAGATGAAGGCATAAAGCCAACAGGACTGGGCTGCAGGGACACCTTGAGGTTTGAAGCATCCTTGCCACTTTACGGCCATGAGATATCGACCGAAATCAGTCCTCTTGAAGGCGGATTTAAATACTTTGTAAAGCTCGACAAAGAAGCAGATTTTATAGGAAAAGAAGCTCTTAATAAGCAATGGACAGAAGGTTTAAAGAGAGTCCTGGTAGGCTTTGAGATGATAGACAGAGGAATTCCGCGTGAAGGTTACGATATTTTCAAGGACGGAAATAAAATTGGCCATGTTACTACAGGCTATCTTTCTCCTACGCTAAAGAAAAATATAGGTAATGCCCTGATTTCGCCTGAGTTCAAGGAGCTAGGAACTGAAATTGATATAATGATAAGAAATAAACCTGCAAAAGCCAAGGTAATAAGCAAAAAATTCTTAAAAAAATAGAATCTAAAAAAATCATAAACAAAAACCAACAAATAATTGAAAATAACGGAGGAAATACAAATGAAAGTAGTTAAAGAATTATTATATACAAAAGACCATGAGTGGGTAAAGGTTGAAGGAGACGTTGCAGTAGTTGGAATATCAGACCATGCTCAGCACAGTCTTGGAGATATTGTTTATGTAGAGCTTCCAGAGCTTGATGATGAGCTTGAAAAAGGTGACACCTTTTCATCAATCGAATCAGTAAAAGCCGCATCTGATTCTTACACCCCAGTAGGCGGTAAGGTAGTTGCAATAAACGAAAGTCTTGAGGATGAACCGGCACTCCTGAATTCAGATCCATACGCAAACTGGATAGTTAAAATTGAAATGTCTGACAAGAGTCAGCTTGATGAATTAATGAATGCTGAGGAATACGAAAAATTTGTAGCTGAGGAGGAATAATATGTATCCATATATCCCCAATACACTGGAAGACGAGCAGGTAATGCTTAAAGCAATTGGCCTGGAAACGATTGACCAGTTGTTTGAAGATATACCGTCAGAAGTAAGTTTTAAAGGCGAACTAAAACTTCCAACTGCAAAAAGTGAGCTTGAAGTAAAAAAGTATTTAACTGAGCTAGCCAACAAGAACTGTTCCCTTAGTGAGATGACCTGCTTCCTCGGGGCAGGAGCCTATGACCACTACATTCCTTCGATTATTGACCATATAATTTCAAGAAGTGAATATTATACATCATATACTCCATATCAGCCAGAGATTAGCCAGGGAACTCTCCAATATATCTTTGAATATCAGACGCTAATTTGTAATCTCACAGGCATGGATGTTGCAAATGCATCCCTTTACGATGGAGGGACAGCGGTTGCAGAAGCAGCTATTATGGCAGCAGCCCATTCTAAAAAATCCGAGATTTTAATATCAAAAACTGTTAGTCCAAGTGCAAGACAGGTGCTTAAAACCTACGCTCACGTTCAGGACTTAAAGGTTATTGAAGTCGATATGAAGGACGGAATAACTGACCTCAATAAACTTGAGGAGCTTGTTAGTGATGAAACTGCAGCTGTGATAGTACAAAGTCCAAACTTTTTTGGAATAGTTGAGGACCTTAAGACAACTAGTGAAATAACCCACAAAGCAAAAAAAGCCAGTCTTGTGGCATCCGTTGACCTCATATCACTTGGGATTTTAAAAAATCCAGCGGAGCTTGGAGTTGATATAGTTGTTGGTGAAGGCCAAGCTCTTGGAATCCCAATTTCCTTTGGTGGCCCTTACCTTGGATTTATGGCTGTTAAAGAAGAGTATATTAGAAAGATGCCAGGAAGGATTGTTGGAGAAACTACAGACCTTGATGGCAAGAGATCCTTTGTGCTTACACTTACGGCGAGGGAGCAGCATATACGTCGTGAAAAGGCTACATCAAATATTTGTTCCAACCAAGGGTTAAATTCACTTGCGGCTGTAATATATATGGTGACAATGGGTAAAGAGGGTTTGCGCGAAGTAGCAATGCAATCTACCCAAAAAGCCCATTATGCATTTAATAAGCTAACTGAGTCAGGAAAATTCAAGCCAATGTTTAACCAGCCATTTTTCAAAGAATTTGCTCTGACCTCTGACATAGATGCAAAAGTAATCAATGATGCCTTACTTGACAAAAAAATCGTAGGTGGCTACCACCTTGGAAATGATTATCCAGAGCTGAAAAACAGTATCCTTTATGCTGTTACTGAAAAAAGAACAAAAGAGGAGATTGACAGGCTGAATAATGTATTGGAGGGGATGAAATAATGAGAGATTATGATAAGCTGATATTTGAAGTATCAAGGCCAGGTAGAAAAGCTTACAATCTTCCGCCTCTAGA
>JBDHVO010000131.1:0-3956 GCA_039809675.1 Proteocatella sp. | reverse complement strand
ATGGGGCAGGATCTTACTATGCATCCAGAGGCTTTAGAGGCTACCTAAGGATTTAGTTAAAAACAGACAAAAATGGAGATCTATCATATGGAAAATTATATAGTTAGGCTGATGGGCTTTGGTCTGCTAATATTAAGTATTGCCTTGACTATTACAATTTCGAAGATAAAAAGCTTAAAAAGATACATTAGAATTCGTGAGGAGCTCGGGGAAGTCACCCAAAGCAGTGATGTTGCTGAAGGATATTATGATAATGTCTTAGAAGCAGATATTTCGAATAATAAGCTGATAGGCAATAATTGTATGGACCTGATAAAAATGCTGGGCATAGGAGAGAACGCATCATTTAGCGAATGCATCGAAATGATTCTTGAAAAATTTATTAAGGATGAATACAAGGCCCTTTATAAGGAGCAATTTGATTGCAATAACCTGATAAACAGGTTTGAAAACGGAGAAAAGAAATTCTCATTCGTCTTTGAAGAAAGAGCTGACTTAGTAAACTACTACTGGACAAAGGTTACAGTTTGCATCTACTATTCGAATATAACAAAGAGCATAAAGATTATTTCTTATGTAAAAAATATCCAAGAAGAAAAAGAAATAGAACTGCAGCTGCTAAGGCAGGCAAACACGGATTCTCTAACTGGCTTATTGAACAAGCAGGCCTGTGAAAACAAAATAAAAGAAATTTCTTTGAATTCTCAAGCAAAAGGGAAGGAATATGCCCTTTTGATAATTGACATTGACAAATTTAAAGAAATAAACGACACCTATGGCCATATTGAAGGCGACAAGGTTATAAGGCAAATATCTAAGCTTCTAAGGGATAATTTTAGAGAGAATGATATTGTAGGACGAATTGGCGGGGATGAATTCATGGTCCTAGTTGATGGTTACAAAAATATATACGAGCTTGAAAGTATCATAAATCGTTTGTTAAATGCTGTAAATCACATGGGCGGATTCGTATCAGACAGCATGAAGATATCAATTAGTATTGGTGTTTCTTTATGTCAGGGTTGCTCCGGCAATTTTGAAGATTTATTTTTAACTGCAGACAAGGCCCTTTACAGGGTCAAAAGCAATGGCAGAAATAATTTTGAAGTTGCAAGCATGCTTTAGTAAAGCTTGCAAAAAACCTACTGGCAGGCAGCTTGAGTTAATCAAGCTGCCTGCCAGTAGGTTTTTTTGACGGGTTTTAAGAGGCAAAAGAGTGGACTCTATACATCTGATTTTATCTTATTTTTGATTGAAAGCAAATCCACTTTTACTATCTCCTTTTTAAGCCACAATGAAAGAGGCTTCAATGCTGATTCTATCCTTGTTACTAATACTTATTCTCTTATCTTAGTCTAAGGCAAGGGCCATGACCTGTGGCAACAAAAACCGGGTTTAGATTTCTCAAAGCTTTTTTTGTCTTTTCAAGCAGGTCTGGGCTTGGAATCTGGCCAAGGTCAACACCCGCAACTGCACTTGCCCAGTCAGAATCTATAACAGAGCCTGTTGATTCTCCAAACTGCATCATCAAGTCGCTACTAAAGAAAATCCCCCTCTTTTTTTCTATCGCCACTAAGCCATCCCAAAGATGGATTTCTGAAGGATAGCTGATAAATTCAAGCTCATATGAATCGGAAACAAGCTTTTCTCCAGGTTTTTTAATTAAAACTTTGTTTGAGAAGCCAAATCCATGAAGCTGGCGGGCAGTTACCTCAGAACAAATAGTTATTGCCTCAGTAAAAACTTCTAAAATTTTAGAGAGTCCACCACATTCGTCAGCTTCAAAATGTGAAACAAAGATGTATTTTAAGGGCTTGTCCTTGAGAACTAATTTAAGCTCCTGAATTAAATTGCTGGCTTGCTGAGCATTGCCTGTATGGAATAAAATTGCTTCATCTGCCATAAGTAAATATTGATGAAACGAAAGATTGATTGGCTCAGCATAAGTGCTAAGCTGATATAGATCGTGTTCAAGATACTGCATTTAATCTGCTCCTTTTTTATTGAAAACTTAATTTATATCCAGTATAATAAGCTTGAAACAGGCAAAATGCAAGTAGGCACTTTTTTGTATCATACTTACCCTTTGGTAAGTATTGAAGAGAGGGGTAGTGAATTGGGAATCTGTCCAGTTGAAGTAACTTTAAAATTGATAGGGAGCAAGTGGAAGCTTTTGATATTGAGAAATCTTTTGAATTATGAAACTCTAAGGTTTGGAGAGCTTTCCCGCGGGATAAATGGCGTTAGTCAGAAGATGTTGACCCAGCATTTGCGCCAAATGGAAAGTGACGGGCTCTTGTTAAGAACCGTCTATGCTGAGGTGCCTCCACGGGTTGAATATTCTCTTACAGATAAGGGTAAAAGTTTAAAGCCAATAATTGATGCCATGCACGACTGGGGAGCAGCGTATTATAGCTGGACCTAAGATTAATACGAAGTTAGAGGTAAAAAAATGAGTGAAAAAATTTTGGTTGTCGATGATGAGGACAATCTTCTTGACGTTATAAGGGATTATCTTTTGCGGGAAAACTATGAGGTCCTTACTGCAAACAGCGGAAGCAAGGCTTTGGAGCTTTTCTACGAAAAAAATCCTGATTTTATAATTCTTGATTTAATGCTGCCGGATATCACAGGCGAAGAAATATGTAAGCATATCAGGAAAGAATCGAATGTACCGATTTTGATGTTAACAGCAAAAAGTAGTGAGGATGATAAAATTACAGGCCTGCATATAGGAGCGGATGATTATTTAACAAAGCCGTTTAGTCCCAGAGAGCTTGTTTGCAGGGTAAAGGCGATTCTCAGAAGGTCTATAGGCAGCTCAGACCAGTCTGAGGTCTTGGAATTTAACGACAAAGATTTATTTATTGATATCCCTAAGCATATTGTTAAGAAGGCAGGCAAAGAGATAAGCTTAACACCTAATGAATTTAAAATATTATTAATCCTGGCACAAAATCCCAGAAAAGTTTTTTCAAGGGGACAGCTTGTGAATCTCGCTTTTGGTTATGCCTTTGAGGGCTACGACCGCACAGTAGATACCCATATCAAAAATTTGAGGCAAAAAATTGAAGATAACGTAAAAGTTCCCAGATATATAATGACAGTTTATGGAGTAGGCTATAAGTTTGATGGTGAGTAGGATGATAAAAATCAACGACCAGCTGAGAAAGCATTTTGTAACTATATCAATTTTTTCAATTGCATTTATAGCTATTACCGCTAATATAAGCATAAATTATTTTTTTTCTGATTATATTAGAGATTCAAGAAGCAGGGATGATTTAAAGGTAGTCCAGTACGTAGAGAGGGTATACAGCAACGATCAAGATTTGAATGATAATTCATTAATGAATATAATGCATTATGCTTTTAGTGAAGATGTTATAATTCAAATTAAAGATTCCAATAATATGTTGAGCTGGAATAGCAGTGCATTTGGACTAATGTACGGAATGCCTGACGAGCATGGCTATGAAAAAAGCAACTTCTTATTTAGGAATTATCCTTTTGTTTACAATGGAACCCAAATTGGCTCTATAGATATTGGTAGGCAAAAGGGGATAATTTCCAATATTGAAGACAAAAGATTCTTAATAACAATAAACAGTATATTTGCCCTTGCATCTATATTAACGCTAATAATTGCATTTCGCTCAAGTAATAGTATTTCTAGTAAGTTTTTAAATCCTATATTTATAATTAAGGAAAATGCAAGATTAATTGAGCAAGGAAAATATAAAAATCTAAATCGAGTCGAAACCAACACCTTGGAATTGCATGAATTGTCAATATCAATAAATGAGCTGGCAGAAAGGCTTGATAATCTGGAATCCTTAAGAAAGAGGATGACCTCGGACATAGCTCACGAACTTAGAACACCCTTAGCCGCAATTCAAAGTCATATTGAGGCTTTCATGGACGGAGTTTGGGAAGCTAATTTTGAAAAGCTTTCA
>JBDHVO010000130.1:0-4004 GCA_039809675.1 Proteocatella sp. | reverse complement strand
GTCATACTGGCATACCAGAAATGGACTTGCTTTTAATCATCTGAGAATCCCCTAGCTTTAGCTATGGGGAGTGTCAACTCCAGGATTCATAAAGGCTCCAGACCCCATGGCCTTAATATAATCGGCACCTGACTGGAATTGGTCCCTTGCGCATTTTATGGCTGAGCTTCTACCGTCAAATTCTGCATATAAGCCGGCAAAATAATCATTACCTGTTTCAGTCGGAGTTAGGATTTTTCCAGAGGCAATGATATTTGGACCAGGGAAAAATCCGTCCTTGATAGCATCTCGCACTCCGATAGCAACCCCATTAGCACTGCCAACATCTCGAATTGTTGTAAATCCACCTCTCAGGCTGTCTTGGGCAAATCTAAGACCATCCAGAACCTGGCGGGCCACTGGCCTTATATTATCCTCCAGGGTACTTCCTCCACTTAGCCCGATATGCACATGTAAATCAAAGAAGCCCGGAAGCACATATTGTCCTTCAAGATCTAAAGTACCATGGACATCCGTAAGGATGCTACCCGACTTAGTGATAGATTTTATGAAGTCGCCTTTTGTTTCAATGTCCGCCAGTTCAAAAGGCAGATTGCCGGATAGCTCGCTTATCAGCCTTGCGTTTTTTATCACCATACTCTTGCTCCTTTCTATCATAAATATAAAATTATTCAAATAATAACATACATTCTGACAATTATCTACAAAGAAAAAGAATAATCTTTTTTAAGGAACTCTCTGACAATGGTTTTGATGTAATCCATGGTGGTTAGCTTAGCTTTTTCAGGACTTATTCTATCGCTCAGCACCCTCATCAGCATGCCTTCAAAAATAAGAAGGGTCATGTCGTTTAATTTTCCCATATCCTCATTCCTTATATAGCCATCTTCTACGCAGCCAATGACAGTAGCTTCTCCTCTTTTGCTGATATCACGCTTTGTAAGCATTTCGGAGATAATCTTGTCATGAACTCCTAAATCATCTGGGAAAAATTTATAGTATTCAAGGATGTAATAATCCATGGCCTTTTCAAGCCTTGGGAAGAAAATGGCATTGTATATCTCGGGCTTGCTGTAAGCATGTTCGCAGAAGCATTCCCACACAAGAAGAAACCGATCCATGGCGTTGGTCGCATTTTTCAGGTAGTTTTCAAGATCCATGACATATTCCTTCATATGTTTCATGGCTGCATAAAAAATCAGATGGTCCAAATTCTCAAAATAATTGTAAAGGGTGGCACTGTTGTAGCCTGCTTTGTCTGCAACCTTTCTGATGGTGATGCAGTTAATACCACATTCCTCCATAAGCTCCTCTGTCGCCTCGATAAAGTAGGTCATTACTCTTTTTTTCTGCATTTCTTTCTTGTTTATGGGCATAGTTCTTAATCCTTTCCAAGGGAAAACGTAATCATTGGTTACATTATAATCGATACCAGTTAACTCTGCCATATATTTTTAACTAGCATTTAAAATAATTTGAATTTAAAGAAAAATCACAATAAAACGCTAATTATGATTGCATAATAATCTTGATTATGATAACATAATCGATAACAAGAGTTAAATTATTTATTAACGATTCATTGAGAGGAGCAAGGAATGAAATTAGAAATCGGTAATTTTCAGGTAAAAGATGTTGTCTTTGGCGAGAAGACCATGTATGAGAAAGGGATACTACATATTAACAAAGAAGAGGCTCTAAAATTCATAAGGCAAGATGAGCATATTACAGACACAGATATTGTAATAGCAAAGCCGGGTGAAAGTATAAGGATAGTACCGGTCAAAGAGGCGGTGGAGCCAAGAATCAGGCCGGATGGGAGACCTGTATTCCCGGGAGTAACAGGAGACGTGCTCTCTGCCGGTGAAGGAAGGGTGCATGCCCTCAAGGGATGCAGCATCCTTGGGGTTGGAAAGCACTGGGGTAGCTTTGGTGACGGACTTATAGATATGGGCGGAGAAGGAGCAAAATACACCTTGTTTTCCAAACTTATAAATATCTGTATAGTAGCCGATACTGATGAAGAAGAAGAAAGACATGAGCAGCAGAAAAAGAACACGGCCATAAGAATGGCTACCCATAAATTTGCCGAATACCTGGGTGCGGCTATTAAAGATCTTGAGCCGGAAGAAATTGAGACCTTTGAGCTTGAGCCGATCACAAAAAGGAGCAAGGATATAAACGACCTGCCTTCCGTAGTGCTCGTGATGCAGCCTCAGTCACAGATGGAGGAGTTGGGCTACAATGACCTTGTGTACGGCTGGGACATGAACAAATATGTGCCGACCTTTATGAATCCAAATGAAGTGCTGGACGGGGCCCTTATATCGGGAAGCTTTATGCCGGCTTCATCAAAATGGTCCACCTATGATTTTCAGAACTTCCCCACTATAAAAGAGCTTTATCAGGAGCATGGGAAAAGCTTAAACTTTCTTGGCGTAATAATGTCAAACCTAAACGTTTCATTGGAGCAAAAGCACCGTTCGGCTGTCTTTGTTGCCCAAATGGCAAAATCTCTAGGCGCTGATGGAGCAATAGTTACAGAAGAGGGCTACGGAAATCCTGATGCTGACTATATCCTGTGCCTTGCCGCCCTTGAGGACGCCGGAGTAAAGACTGTAGGGATAAGCAACGAGTGTACAGGAAGGGATGGAGCATCCCAGCCTCTTGTAACCCTTGACGAGAAAGCTACAGCTCTTGTATCTACTGGGAATGTTTCGCAGCTCATCGAACTGCCGCCGGCAGACTTTGTTATCGGCGAGCTTAAGGCTCTGGCCAGGGATGGTCTGTCCGGGGGCTGGGCTTACGATGAAGTCCTTGGAGCTTCAGTAAGGGAAGATGGTTCAATAATTATGGAAAATAATGCAATGTTTTGCGGGGATCAAATAGCAGGTTGGTCAACAAAGACAATGAAAGAGTTTTAGGAGGCGGTAAAAAATGAAAAAAGCAATTCACTATATAAATCAGTTTTTTGGAGGCATAGGCGGAGAAGAAATGGCAGACCACAGGCCTGAGATCAGAGAAGGTGTTCTTGGCCCATCCTTGGCCCTGAGCCAGGTGCTTGATGCAGAGGTTACCCATACGATTATATGCGGAGACAACTTCATGGGCTCAAATACCGATGAGGCAGTGGAGATTATTTTGGGTTTTCTGGAGGGCAAGGAGTTTGATATATTTATTGCAGGGCCAGCGTTTCAAGCGGGAAGATATGGCTTCGCCTGCGGAACTATTTGTGAGGCTGTGCAGGATAAATTCAAGGTGCCTGCCATAAGCTCCATGAATATTGAAAACCCCGGTGTTGAAATGTTTAAGGAAAATCTTTATATTTTTGAAGGCGGAAAATCTGCGGCAAAGATGAAAGAGGATGTAAAGGTAATGGCTGATTTTGCAAACAAACTGCTCAAGGGAGAAAAGACTGGGCCTGCTGATGAAGAAGGTTTTTTCTCAAGGGGGATAAGGGCACAGGTATGGCTTGAATCAGGCAAAACAGCCGCTGAAAGAGGCGTGCAGATGCTTATAAAGAAGCTTAGGGGAGAGGAGTTTGTTACAGAGCTTCCGATTCCAAAGCCGGATAGAGTGCTGGTAGCAGCTCCTATAAAAGACCTGTCAAAGGCAAATATTGCCATGGTAACAACGGGAGGAATAGTCCCTGTGGACAACCCTGACAAAATCCAGTCAGCGTCCGCAACCAGATGGGGGAGATATGACATATCCGGTGTGGACAGGCTTGATGCGGGAGTATATAAAACTATTCACGCAGGCTTTGACCCGGCGGCGGCAGATGCGGATCCTAATGTAATTATGCCGATAGACGCTATGAAAGCCTACCTAAATGAAGGAAAGATTGGGAAGCTGCATCCGTATTTCTAAAGTACCGTAGGGACAGGAACAACCCAGGCAGAGGCTGCCAGAATGGGAAGGGAGATAGTTGAAAAGCTGAGGGAAGACAAAGGAGAACTAGTAAATAAACTACCAGAAGAGGATATTTCAGCCTATTCTTTGTG
>JBDHVO010000129.1:0-4027 GCA_039809675.1 Proteocatella sp. | reverse complement strand
CACAAGCTGGCCTTTGATAAATACTATCATTTAAGGTCAAACAACCAGGTAGAATACATAGGAATAGATGAGAATTTAAAAAAGAACAAGAGGCTTGTATTTGTGTCAGACAGGTTTTTTATAAACAGCAGGGTACAGGTTTTTTCAAATGTACCAGAAATTCATCCTGGGCCTGTTTTGAATAAGGCTCTCCTTGTAGAGGAGGGGGATGATGTTGTAGGCGATAGGTTTGTTCATGAGCAAAATATGATTGTTGATTGTGGCAGCAAAAGCGTTCTCCTTACAGGCTGTGCCCATGTGGCGATAATCAATGTCCTTGAGCATTACAAAAAGCTCAGAGGCAAAATGCCCGATTTTATAATAGGGGGCTTTCACCTTACCAATAAATCCCAGACAAATAATGAAAGCGACTCCATGATAGAAAAAATAGGGAAATATTTGCTTTCAACGGGGGCTATGTGTTATACAGGCCATTGCACAGGCCTTATTCCCTTTGAAAAGCTAAAAAATATTTTGGGGGACAAAATCGAATACATAAAGGCTGGAAGTGCGATAAGTATATAAGCTTTTATAATTTAATGTCAAAAAACTCCATCTGCAAGGCTGATACTGTCTTGTAGATGGAGTTTTTATTCTTTTTCAGGCTATATGAAGTAAAGCAGTTGCGATTTTAAAGTATACAATAAGGGCCATTGAGTCAACTATAGTAGTAATTAGGGGACCTGCCATAATTGCCGGGTCCATTTTTAATTTTTTGGCTATAAGAGGGAGGACTCCGCCTACCATTTTTGCCATCATAACTGTGACAACAAGGGTAATTGAAACTGTTAAAGCAATTGAGAATCCAACCCTGTCGATATACATATTTTTGATAAAGTTTACGAAGGCAAGTATTATTCCTACAATAATACTGATGCCAAACTCCTTATACATAACCCTCCATTTGTCCTTGAGGGTAACCTCTCCTGTAGCAAGACCACGGATTATAAGGGTGGAGGACTGGCTGCCTGAGTTTCCTCCGGTATCCATAAGCATGGGTATAAAGGCTGTAAGAATAGTAACGCTGTTAAGTACATCCTCATATTGACCTATAATGCCGCCTGTGAGAGTTGCTCCGATCATAAGGATAAGGAGCCAGGTAATCCTGTGCTTGGCCAGGACCAGGATACTTGTATCAAGATAGGCTTCCTCGGACGGCTCCATGGCGGCCATTCTCTGGAAGTCCTCTGTGGCTTCCTGCTCAATAACATCTATAATATCATCTACTGTTATAATACCTGTCAGTCTATGCTCCTTGTCAACTACAGGGAGGGCAATAAAGCCATATTTTTTGAATATACCGGCAACGGTTTCCTGGTCATCGTGAGTATTAACATAGATAAGCTCTTTTTCCATAAGGTCTTTAATGATTTCATTATCCTCAGAGGTTACTATGGCTCTTAGGGATACTATACCCTCAAGGACACGGTTATCGTCAGTTACATAGCAGGTGTAGACAGTTTCCTTGCTGAGGCCTATATCCTTTATGTGGAGGAGGGCTTCCTTTACAGTCATTCCCTGTTTTAAATCAACATATTCTATTGTCATTATGCTGCCAGCAGAATACTCAGGATATTTTAGAAACTGATTGATCATATTTCTTTCTTCCTGAGTGGAGTTTCTTAGTATTTTATTAACTATATTGGCAGGCATTTCTTCAATTATATCCATCATATCATCAAAGAAAAGCTCATCTAAAATATGGCTGAGCTCCTTGTCTGTGATGACGTTTATAATGTTTCCCTGCTGTTCATAGGAAAAATGAGCGAATACTTCAACAGCAAGGTCCTTGGGGAGCATACGAAATATTAAAAGGGCTGTGTTTAGCTCCAGGGGGTCCAAAAGCTCTGCTATATCAACAGCGTTAAGCTCGGACAGGTTTTTTTTGATGGCAGCATATTTTTTTCCTTCAATAAGCTCCCTTAGTTCTTGTTCAATCATGTGTACCTCCTTTAATTTAAGCCTGGGCTTATTTTGGGGAGAGACAAGAGCCGAAGTCGTGGCTATAGCTCTCTCCTTTTATGTTTGTCATGCAATATCGGGGTAAAGGACTCGAATCCATAGAACCACTCCTTTCGTTATTTGGAATCCCTGCACAAGGGCAAAGGTCTATTAAAGTATATCATATTATGGGCTTTAGGCGCAAAATAAATTATATTATATTGAACATAATTCTAATCAATGATAAAATTAAGGGTACTGAAAAATTAGTTTTCACTGAATTTTAAAATATAAGGAGTCTTATAATGAAAAATATAAGCATATTAGATGTAATTGGGCCAAACATGATTGGTCCATCCAGCTCCCATACTGCGGGAGCTCTCAGGATTTCTCTTATTGCCCACAAGATGATGAAGGGAGACGTTGTTAAAGCTGACTTCATCCTATATGGATCCTTTGCAAAAACCTATAAAGGACACGGGACAGACAGGGCGCTTGTAGGTGGGGTTATGGGCTTTGACACTGAGGATGAGAGAATAAGCTCTTCTTTTAAGCTGGCTGATGAAAAGGGGCTTAAATACAGCTTTGCAACAAATGAGACTGACAAGGATGTTCATCCTAACACTGTGGAGATGATTCTAACAAACAGCAAGGGCGAAACCATGGTAATAAGAGGAGAGTCTATAGGCGGGGGTAATGTTCAGATTACAAAAATCGGTGACGCCAACCTTCTCTTTACCGGGGAGTACAAGACCCTTATTGTTAAGTACATCGACCATGCAGGAGTCATTGCCCACATAACAAAGGCTCTGGCTGACTGCAACGTTAATATAGCCTTTATGAGAACCTATAGGGAAGAAAAGGGTAAGATTGCAACAGGAATTCTTGAAGCTGATGAACATATCAATCCTGAAATTCTTGATATTATTAAAGAGCATGAGGATGTTATAAGTGCTCAAATTATTGAAATGTAGGTGGCCGTTATGGAAAAAAGATTTGATTTTGCAGATGCAGTAGGGCTGATTGAAAGAACAAAGGAATACAATATGCCAATTTGGCAGGTTATGCTAAAAAGAGAGACAGAGCTTTTTGGACAAGACGAGGAAACAGTGCTTGCAAGACTGGCCCACAGCTACAATATTATGAAGAATGCAACAAAGAAGCCTCTTGAAAACAAGGTTACGACAATGGGAGGCCTCATTGGTGGAGAGGCTATTTCGATTATGAAAAGTCCTTCCCCTATTTCAGGCAAATTTTTTCAAAAAGTGTGTGCCTATGCCATGGCGGTATTGGAGCAAAACGGGGCCATGGGTCTTATTGTGGCGGCTCCTACAGCAGGCTCATCCGGAGTAATCCCCGGAGCCTTTGTGGCAGTTCAGGAGGACAATAATTTTACTGATGACCAGATGGTGAAGGCCCTGCTTACAGCGGCTGCGGTTGGATATATTATCACAAGAAATGCGACTGTTGCAGGTGCAGAAGGGGGCTGTCAGGCAGAGATGGGCTCTGCAGCTGCTATGGCATCAGCTGGGATTACAGAGCTTTTTGGAGGAGCACCCCAGCAGGCCCTTGCTGCAGCTTCTATGACAATTGCAAATATGCTGGGACTTGTATGCGATCCTATTGCAGGTCTTGTAGAATCTCCATGTCAGGCTAGAAACGCCATGGGGGCAACCAATGCTATAATATGTGCGGATATGATTTTGGCCGGAGTAAAAATGCTGGTGCCTTTTGACGAAACAGTAAGTGCCATGTACTCTGTTGGCAGGTCGCTTCCTTTTGAGCTAAGGGAAACAGCCCTTGGAGGAATGGCAGCAACTCCTACAGGATGCGCCCTAAACTGCAAAATTTTTGGATAAAAATAATATTTTTTGGGTAGATATAGGGGGACAGGGTTATTTTTTACAAATAATCCTATATCCCCCTATTATTAATAAAATAATTCCACAAAGTTATAGTACAATATTAGTACAGTAACACAAAGGAGCAAGATGAATTATATTTCATTATCCTCATGTAGCTGTGGTAACAGCCACTTTATTGAGGG
>JBDHVO010000128.1:0-4103 GCA_039809675.1 Proteocatella sp. | reverse complement strand
AGACGGTTGAATTCAAGGGCAATATCTCTTCTGCCCAAGGCATCTGAGTATAGGATTCTGGCTTTTGTCCCAACTACCAGGGCATTTTTTTCAGCGTCCCTAATCCAAACCCAGTTGTCCCTATCCTGGTATCTCCTGTCAGGATTTATCATGTCCATAGCAGCCTTATCCGTCCTTCTAAGATCCTCATCCTTACCGCTTAGGCATACCCAGCGGAAGGGACCGTATCCAAAGTCAAAAAGTCTTGGCCCTAAAATATCCTCAACATAGGATGGCCAGATAAAGCCATGACGGTCATTTTCACCGTTTACGGATATTTCTTTTACTCCTGCATCAAATATGGCCTTCATAAAGGCGTTGCCATAGTCAAAGAAATAAGTTCCCTTGCCAACAAGGCTCTTGATTATAGTATAGTGCTTCACAAGGGTTTCATTAACAAGAGTCCTAAACTTAGCGGTGTCTTCGCCCAAAAGCCTGGTTCTTTCTGCAAAGCTTATCCCCTGCGGACAGTAGCCTCCTGTGTAGGGTTCATGGCAGGAGGTCTGGTCTGATAGAAGGTCAATATGAATGTTATTATTGTCTGCATATGCCAGAAGATCAACAATATTTCCCAGATAGGCTATGGCAAGAGGCTCTTTTTTGTCCATATATTCTCTTGCAAGGTCAAAGGCTTCTTTTTCACTCCTTGCAACCTTGTCTACCCAACCCTGACTGTGTCTTGTTGTTATTCTTGACTCGTCCACTTCTGCAATTATGCCTACTCCTCCGGCTATTACACAGGCCTTGCCCTGAGCCCCGCTCATACCGCCAAGTCCAGAGCTTACAAAAAGCTTGCCTGACAGATCCTCGCTATCGCCTATGCCAAGCTTTAATCTGCCTGCATTAAGAAGGGTGTTGTAGGTCCCATGGACTATCCCCTGGGGCCCTATGTACATCCAGCCCCCCGCAGTCATCTGGCCGTAATTGGCCACTCCCATGGCTGCTGCACGGTTAAAGTTGTCCAGATTGTCAAACATTCCAATCATAAGACCGTTGGTTATTATTGCTCTTGGAGCCTCTGGTCTTGAGTGGAAAAGTCCCACCGGGTGGCCTGAATATAGGACAAGAGTCTGGTTTTCTGTAAGGACTTCAAGATATTTCATAACAAGGCGGTACTGCATCCAGTTTTGGAAGACCTGGCCTGTTTCGCCGTAGGTAACAAGCTCATAAGGATAAAGGGCTATGTCAAAGGATAGATTGTTGTCTATCATTACCTGGAAGGCTTTTGCCTCCATGCATACGCCTTTATACTCGTCGATAGGCTTTCCATAAATTTCTGTGTCTGGCCTAAACCTGTAACCATAGATTCTCCCATGCTCCATTAGCTCTTGCAAAAATTCATCTGCCATTTCTTCATGGAACTGCTCTGGTATGTACCTGAGGGCATTTTTTAATGCCAGCTCTGTTTCTTCCTTGGTAAGGTTTGACTCCCGTCTTGGAGCCCGTCTTATGCCCTCTTTAAATTTTGGGTATTCCGGCAAAATGTCATCGAGCTTAATATCCATCGCCTTAGCTATATCGTTATTAGTAATCATTATATCCTCCTTTGAAAGCGTTATCTTGTTTTAATTATACAAAATTATTGGACTTATTGCCATAGTTAATATTTTAATTCAAAAAATCCGAAAGATGGCCTTGGCAATTTTTCGGATTTTTTAGTATTTTTTAGCTGTTTTTAGTTGTTTTTTATCCTGTCTTCAAGCTCTTCAAGCTGCCTGTGCATTTCTTTTGGAAGCCTGTCTCCATAGGTTTTGTAGTAGTCTTTTATAGATTCTGTCTCTCTAAGCCATTCATCCCTGTCTACCCTTAAAAGCTCCTCCATATCTGCCTCTGATACACTAAGGCCGTTTATATCAAGAGCCTCAGCCTTTGGCATATAGCCAATTGGAGTTTTTACTGCAAGGTCATCAGCCTTGTCGTCGGTTCTTTCAAATATCCATTTTAGGACCCTGCTGTTTTCACCGTAGCCTGGCCATAGGAATTTATCATCCCCATTTTTTCTAAACCAGTTTACATAAAATATTTTTGGCAGCTTGTCCTTTTCTGTCCTTGTGCCCATATCCATCCAGTGCTGGAAGTAGTCACACATATTGTAGCCTACAAAAGGCAGCATGGCGAAGGGGTCTCTTCTTACCTGGCCTATCTTGTCAGATATGGCCGCGGCTGTAATTTCGGAGCCCATAATAGAGCCTAGGAATACTCCATGGTTCCAGTCAAAGCTTTCATGAACAAGGGGGATTGTGTTTGGCCTTCTGCCTCCAATAAGCATGGCCGATATAGGTACTCCTTCAAAGCTTTCCCACTCATCTGCTATAGATGGGCAGTTTTTGGCAGGGGTTGTAAATCTTGAGTTAGGGTGGGCAGCCTTGCCGTTTGCGCCCGGAGTCCAGCTATTACCCTTCCAGTCTATCATATGGTCAGGAGCCTCTATGTCCATCCCCTCCCACCAGACATCACCCTCATCTGTAAGGGCAACATTTGTAAATATTGTGTCCTTCTCAACACATTTCATAGCATTGTAGTTTGAGGATTCAGACGTTCCAGGAGCCACACCAAAAAAGCCCGCTTCAGGGTTTATGGCATAAAGTCTGCCGTCTTTTCCAAATCTCATCCAGGCTATATCGTCTCCGATGGTTTCAACCTTCCAGCCTGGAATTGTAGGCATTAGCATGGCAAGATTTGTCTTGCCGCAAGCAGATGGAAAGGCTGCGGTAACATATTTTACTATGCCTTGAGGATTAGTAAGCTTTAAAATAACCATATGCTCTGCCAGCCAGCCTTCGTTTTTGGCCATGTAGGAGGCTATCCTGAGGGCAAAGCATTTTTTTCCAAGCAGGGCATTGCCCCCGTAGCCAGATCCATAGGACCAGATTAGCCTTTCTTCAGGAAAATGGCTTATGTATTTTTTTTCAATTGGTGCACACGGCCAGGGGCTATCCTCTTGTCCCTCCTCCAGTGGTGCTCCCACAGAGTGCAGGCAGGGTACAAATTCACCGTCTTCTCCCAGCTGGTCCAGGACACTTTGGCCTATTCTTGTCATTATTCTCATATTTACAACAACATAGGGGCTATCAGTTAACTCAATTCCGATTTTTGAAAGAGGAGAGCCTACAGGTCCCATGGAAAAAGGTATTACGTACATGGTTCTGCCCTTCATGCAGCCCTTGTAAAGGTCTTTCATGGTGTCTTTTAGCTCATCAGGATTAACCCAGTTGTTTGTGATCCCTGCCTCATCCCTTGTCCTTGTAGCGACGAACGTCCTGTTTTCAACCCTTGCCACATCGGACTCATCGCTTCTAAAAAGATAACAGCCAGGCCTCTTGTCCTGATTTAGCTCGATAGCCATTCCGCTATCAGTCATCATTTTCAAAAGACGATCATTCTCCTCTTTTGAACCGTCACACCAGTGCACACTATCTGGCGTGCACAGCTCTACCATCTCATCCACCCATTGCATCAACACTTTGTTCACTTCTTAAGACTCCTTGTTTTTTCTTATTTTTATTAATGTTCACAATGTGAAACTCATCTTCGTCTATATCATAACATATTTATATATTAATGCTATAGTCTTTAGATAATTTTTGCTATAACAAGTGAAATGCTCTCCCACTAAACTTTAGAGTTTTGAGAGAGAGCATTTCACTTATATAGTCTAAGACTTCCTTTATCTAACCCATGGCTACCCAGCTGGAGGGGTGAGAATTATATCCAGCAAAGGAGCCAGCCTTTATATAAGCCATTCTCCCATTAAAGACCCTGCCAGGGCAACGGCTGCCTTTCCTGTCATATTCTCTATGTCAAGGAGTGGGTTTACCTCAACAAATTCAACACTTACAAGCTTTTCGGATTTTGCAATCATCTCCAAGGAGAAGTGGGCTTCTCTATAGCCCATGCCACCCTTTACCTTGGTGCCTGTTCCAGGGGCCACCTCAGGATCCAAAACGTCCATGTCAAAGCTTACATGGATACCATCAGTCCCCTCAGATGCTATTTTAATAGCCTCCTCCATAACAGCCTTTATACCCATATCATCTATCTCGTGCATAGTGTATACATGCATG
>JBDHVO010000127.1:0-4122 GCA_039809675.1 Proteocatella sp. | reverse complement strand
TGTCCAGCCAAACTATGCTTGAGCTTGTGAACCGCATAAGCTATCTGTCTGACAGGATAATAGATTTTGAAACTCCAATTTATTTGGAGCAGCCCTACAAGCCAAAGAGCAGGTTCGGTGAAATCCTTGGCGAAAAAATATTTGATATGATGAATATAGATTTCGAATGGAATATTTTCTTTAAAATATTATTTGAAATCGAACCTGGCAGCAATATTGATGATTTCTGGAGGTTTTTGTACATAATTAAAACCAGGTATTCAGAAGCCGATTTTTACGAGCCCTTGTTTGCAAAATTTGAAACCTCAGATGCCTATTACATCAAAGATGAGATACTAAATGCTGTTGCAACAGGACTGGCCAATGATGGCTCTATAAGAATAATATATGAAGAAAACTTCCAGGCAGTATGTACAATGATTGGAAACCTTGCTAAGCATATAGCAAGTATCTGTGAAGACATGAATGGTTGGGAGGATCAAAAAACCGATATCATTTCTCGGTTTGAGTTTGATGTGACAAGCCTTTTTGAATAAGATAGATTTAATTTATGGAGAATTTATGGAAAGAAAAGATAAGATAAACTATTATTTGGATATAGCCCAGACAGTTACAGAGAGAGGAACCTGTCTAAGAAGGAATTTTGGCTGTATAATAGTTAAAAATGATGAAATAATATCAACTGGCTATACTGGTGCACCAAGGGGGAGAAAGAATTGTATAGACCTCCAGTTTTGCTACAGAGAAAAAATGGGAGTACCTAGAGGGCAGATGTATGAAAAATGCAGGTCGGTCCATGCAGAAATGAATGCCATTATATCGGCCTCAAGGCGTGATATGCTAGGTGCAGAAATGTTCATAGTGGGCAAAAGCTACCTGGATAAGGAACTTGTGGCGGATGCAAACTCCTGCTCAATTTGTAAAAGGCTGATTATTAATGCAGGTATTGAAAAGGTGTATATTCGAGATGATGCAAGCACCTATAGGGTAATCTGCACTGAAGAGTGGATAAAAAACGATGACTCCCTTATAGAAGATTTAAGCTTGGGCTATTAGAAGGGTGGTTAATTTGAACGTAATAAAAGTAGTAGCAGCATTTTTAACAAGCTCTATCATAAGCTACATGGTAGTACCCTATATTATCGAGCTTGCAGGAAAAATTGGAGCTATTGATGTGCCCCAGGATACCAGAAGGGTGCATAAGACCCCTATCCCTAGAATCGGCGGGCTGGCGATTTTCATTGGTTTTTTAATATCATCAATAATCTTTATTCCTCCTAACACCAAGGTGCTTTCAACCCTGCTTGCCAGCGGGATTATAATTATTATGGGGATAATCGACGATATAAGCCCCCTAAAGGCGAAAACCAAGCTCCTCGTACAGATTTTTTGTGCAGGAATAATTACTTGGGCAGGCATAAGAATTGACTTTTTTACCCATCCCTTTGAAGATAATATATTAATAGGGGTGAGGCTTCTGAGTATACCAATAACAATATTCTGGATTGTGGGGATTACCAATACAGTAAATCTAATAGATGGCCTTGATGGTCTTGCTGCAGGTATATCAGCCATAGCAGCTCTAACCCTCGCTGTTGTGGCCATAACATCCAAGCAGTATTTGACAGCAACCCTCCTGATGGGAGTAGCAGGTGGAGCAGCGGGATTTTTGCCCTACAACTTTAACCCGGCAAAAATATTTATGGGGGATACAGGGTCTCTCTTTCTTGGCTTCATGCTTTCTGTAGCATCCATACTTGGGACTATCAAGGGGGCAACGATACTGGCTGTTGTTATACCTCTCTTTGCCTTGGCAATTCCAATACTGGATACATCGTTTGCGATAGTTAGAAGATTTATGGCAGGAAAACCTATTATGGAGGCTGATAAGGGTCACCTTCACCACAGACTTTTGGCAAAGGGCTTGTCCCAGAAAAAGACTGTGCTTTACCTCTATGCAATCGCATCCCTCCTCGGAATAAGCTCCATCTTGCTTCAAAAGTCAGATTTTATATCAGGTGCCTTTGTTATATCAGGGGACATAATACTGGTATTTATAGGAGTGAAAAAACTTAGAATCCTTGAGGAGGTAAAGGAGGAAAAAACTAAAGCAAGTGAGCCTGAGGAAACAAAGGAGATATCCACTGAGCACCCAAAATAAAACAGCAAATAAAAGCCTGACCCTTCCAGACGAAGGGTCTCTTAGTGTGAAGATTAATGTAAAAAATATAATTTAAGGAGACAAAAGAAAAAATTATGAAAAAAATTAAAGTGATGAGCGTATTTGGCACAAGGCCTGAAGCAATAAAAATGGCCCCTCTTGTTATAGAGCTTGCAAAAAACCCTATGATTGAGAGCAAAGTGCTTATAACAGCCCAGCACAGGGAGATGCTTGACCAGGTTCTTGACATATTTAGTATAAAGCCTGATTACGATCTTGACCTTATGGAGCATGGTCAGACAATAGTTGATGTAACTACGAGAGTACTCGAAGGCGTTAGCAATATAATAAAGGAAGACAGACCAGATATCTTACTTGTACATGGAGATACTACTACAACCTTTTCATCAGCTTTGGCAGCCTTTTACGCAAAGGTTCCGGTAGGGCATGTTGAGGCCGGTCTTAGGACCGGGAATATCTACTCTCCTTTTCCTGAGGAAATGAACAGGCTTCTCACAGGAAGGCTCAGCACCTACCATTACTCGCCAACAAAACTAAATGAAGAAAATCTCCTAAAGGAGAACGTGAACAAGGAGTCTATTATAGTTACAGGCAACACTGTGATTGATGCTCTGCAGTACGCCATAGGAATTGATTATGAATTCGAGGATCAGAAGCTACGAGATATAGACTTTAAAAAGAATAGAGTAATAACCCTAACCTGTCACAGAAGGGAAAACTGGGGCGAACCCATGGAAAACATTTTTGAGGCTGTAAAAAAGATCGCAGATGAATATCAGGACCTCAAGGTTGTATTTCCAATCCACAAAAACCCTATGATTAGAGAGGTAGCCCACAGAATATTTAATAAAACCAACAATATAATAATCACTGAACCTCTGGAATACCAGCCATTTGCAAAGCTGATGAGCCAGTCATATTTTATTCTTACAGATTCCGGAGGTATCCAGGAGGAGGCTCCGGGTCTGGGCAAGCCGGTCGTTGTCCTAAGAACTGAAACTGAACGACCTGAGGCTGTAGCAGCAGGTACCGTAAAAATTGGCGGAGTAAACAAAGAAGAGCTTTACAAGACTGTGAAGGAGCTACTCGACAATAAAGAAGCGTATGAAAAGATGGCAAGGGCTACTAATCCTTATGGAGATGGCAAAGCCTCCGAGAGAATAGTAGCTCATATTATAGAAAATGTTGGGAAATAGCAAAAAACTATGGACAAAGCTATCTATAAGTGTTAAACTACTTTAGTGTGTTTTTACACATGTTGTTTGAGTCGACTAAAAAAAGCCGGTTCAATACAATTAGCAGTTGGCTTATAAACAATAATGAACAAGGAGGTGTACAAATGCCAACAATTAACCAGTTAGTAAGGAAAGGTAGAGAAAAGGTAGAATACCAATCTACAGCTCCAGCACTTCAAAAGGGCTACAATGCTCTTAAAAGACAAAGTACAAACACCAGTTCTCCACAAAAAAGAGGAGTATGTACTGCAGTAAAAACTGTAACCCCAAAGAAACCAAACTCAGCACTTAGAAAGATTGCAAGGGTAAGACTTTCTAACCAGATCGAGGTTTCAGCTTACATTCCAGGAGAGGGCCACAACCTTCAGGAGCACAGCGTTGTGCTTATCGAGGGTGGTAGAGTAAAAGACTTACCAGGAGTAAGATATCACATTGTCAGAGGATCTTTAGATACAGCAGGTATCGAAAAGAGAAGACAAGCAAGATCAAAATACGGTGCGAAAAGGCCAAAAGCTGCTAAGAAATAATTGTATTGTACGGTGCGTTTATATATAGATAGAGGCGCCCCGACAAAGCAGAATTTGTCGAGTACCGATGATTTAATTATTAATCATTAAGGAGGGAAGCAAAGTGCCAAGAAAAGGTAATGTTCCAAAAAGAGAAGTCCTTGCTGATCCAATCTACGGAAGCAAGGTAGTAACAAAG
>JBDHVO010000126.1:0-4128 GCA_039809675.1 Proteocatella sp. | reverse complement strand
AAGTGCATTTCAATCTTGTTTATCTATTCAAGCCAATAGCCATCTTGTCAACTCACCACATTTTTGCCAGCAATCTTTTCAACTCACCAAGCCTATATTCAAATTCGTAAATCCGGTGAGTAATCCACCACTCTTGGATATCTTCCCACAAAGCAAAAATCCGTGATTATCCTTCCGGCTTAGAACCAGACCTCAAACCACGGAAAGCCTTTATTTACTTGCTTTTTTACACTCTTATTTATTAACCCTTGACATCAATACAACCGTCTCAACATGCATACTGTGGCAGAAGTTATCAAAGCCTGTGCATTCTTCCATTTTGTAGCCCAGTCTTCCAAGTATTTCTATATCTCTTGCCATTGTCGAAGGGTTACAGGATACATAGACTATCTTTGGCACCTTCATAGCTGCAAGAGTATTTAGTACGGCTTCTTCAATTCCCTTTCGAGGCGGGTCTACAACCACTGCATCCGCAACTATTCCTTTGCTGTATAAATCAGGCACCAGCTCTTCCGCTTTGCCGCATATAAATTCTGTATTACTTATATTATTAAGCTCGGCATTTTTCTTTGCATCCTCTATGGCCTGAGGGACTATTTCTATGCCATATACCTTTTTTGCCTTTTGAGCCAGAAAAAGAGATATGCTTCCTATGCCACAGTAGAGATCAAATACAGTTTCTTGTCCTGTAAGGCCAATATAGTCCATGGCTTTTTGGTACATTAATTCTGTCTGGACAGGGTTTACCTGGTAAAAGGAGTGGGGGGAGATCTCAAAGACCAGGTTACCAATTTTATCTCTTATTGTTTCTTTTCCATATATTAGCTTGTTTGTAAGCCCAAGCACTGCATTGCCGGTAGACTTGTTTATGTTTTGAATCAGGCTTTTAATGCCCGGGTTTGCAACAACAAGCTCTTTTGCAAGGCTCAAAAAAGAATTCCTTTCGTCTGTCGTTACAAGGATAACCATTATCTCTTCAGTTGCAAAGCCTGTTTTGATTACAATTCTTCTCAGTTGGCCTTTTTTTGTAGCTTCATTATAAATTGATATATGGTTCTTTTTTATATATTCCTTGATTATCCTTAATATTTCATCGTTTGCCGGATGCTGGATGTGGCAGGTATCAAATTCTACTATGTCATGACTTCTTTTTTTGTAGAAGCCTATTTCTACCTGCCCCTCTTTATTGAGGCCTACCGGATACTGGGCCTTGTTGCGATAATTGTATGGCTTGTCCATACCTACAACAGGCTTCAGGTTGGGATTTTCTATCTTGCCTATTCTGGTCAGACTTTCATAAATAAGGTTTTCCTTTAGCTCAAGCTGTTTTTCATAGTCCATGCTCATTATAGTGCAGCCGCCACAAATTCCTGTGATTTTGCATCTAGGCTCTACTCTAAAGGGGCTTTTTTCTATTATATCTACAAGGTCTCCTACAGCGTAGTTTTTCTTAGCCTTTGTAATTTTTGCCTTTACAAGGTCTCCTTTAAGGGCTCCCTCAACAAAAACAGTGAAGCCCTCTTGCGTCTTACCTATGGCTTCTCCCTTGTGGCCCAGATCCACTATCTCAGCTACTACTATTTGATTCTCTTTTAGCATCGTATCTCCTTAGGCTAAATCTTATTGTATCAGTTTGCCCTCTTGCTGGGCTTTTAATTCCATAACTATATTCTTTAAATCCTGCTCTGTAAATTTATATTTTTTATTACAAAAATGGCACTGTAGCTCGGTTTCTTTGTCCTCTTCAAGGATTTCCTCAAGGTCCTTGAGGCCAACACTAATTAGGGCCTGCTCAAGCCTATCCTTGGAGCAGTCACATTTATATTCCACCTCAAGAGTATCGTTTATAATTGGATCAAGGCCAGCAAGTACAATATTTACAATGTCTTCAGGAGTCTTTCCTTCATCTATAAGGTGGGACACTGAGCTTATATCTCTAAGGTTGTCCTCAAGTCGGTCAATATCCTCATCAGGGGCATCTGGCATGAGCTGGACAATAAAGCCTCCTGCCGCTTTTATAGAATAATCCTTATCTACTAAAACTCCCAGGGCTACTGCCGATGGCTGCTGCTCTGAATAGGCATAGTAGGCTGCCAGATCTTCAGCAATCTCCCCTGTCACAAGGTCGGTCTGACCAATATAGGGCTCTTTAAGGCCAAAGTCCTTAATCAGGGTAAGCTTGCCACTTCCAACTGCCCCTGCTACATCTAGCTTGCCGTTTTCCTTTAGGGGGATTTCAACATCAGGGTTTAAGGGATAAGCCTTGACCTGGCCGCTTTCATAGGCAACAGCAACTATGCCCTTTATGGGGCCGGCAGATTTTATCTGAAAGGTCAGTTTATCATTTTCATTTTTCATCATTACTCCCATCATGGAAGCGGCTGTAATGGCCCTTCCAAGGGCTGCTGTGGCAACCGGAGTAGTTTTGTGGGTGTCTGCCGCCTTTTGCACCATATCGGTTGAATCTATGGCAAACATCCTGATTGTCAGATTTTTATTTACTGCTCTTACTATTTTTCCCATGGCATCTCCTATTTTATACAGCTAAAGAATAATCGCTGGACATCTGTTTTTATATTTTCATCAAAATTAAAGTCACCATAGCTTTTTATGTTTTTGTAGCCAGCTTCAGTGAGCATTTTTATTATTTCATTTCTTTCATAGGCCCTTTGAACATGATTTTCAGTCAGTCTCTCATACATTTTGCCTCTTTTTTCAAAGATGTTTATTTCCATAAAGACCTGGCCCAAAGCCCTATCATAATAGTTTTCCCAGAGGTAGACCATATCCTCAAAGCTTTCCCCAAAGGTATGTCCTCCCAGGGTGTATTGGAGCTTATAGGGAGAGCTTATATCAAAGACCAGCTGGCCCCCTGATTTTAGCCTTGGATACAAATAAGTCAGCAGGTCTTTTAATTTCTTTTTTTCCAAAATATAGTTAAAGGTATCATTGACTGCAATTACTGTATCTATCTCATAGACTTCAAAGTCCAGCTCTGTAATATCCTGCTGGATGAGGATTATCCTGTCTCCAAAGTCCTGCGTTTTTTCTTCAGCAAGCTCCAGCATTTCTTCAGAAATATCAATGCCCACAACCTCATATCCTCTTTTTAGGAGCTCATGGGTTATATTGCCTGTGCCACAGCCAAGCTCAAGTATATTCTGAGGATTATCTCCTTGGTCTTTTATAAGCCTTATCAGGTAATCAGCCCACTGCTTGTAATCAACCTCTCCCATAAGGTCGTCATATATCCGGGCTAAGAATTCATAGCTTCTGTTTTCCATCTTCTCTCCGTTTTAAAATGTATTTATCTGTTCCCTAACTTTGTATTATACCACTTAATAAGCTGCGTTGTTTGTCTTTTTTGTTTTCTTTTTTGTTTTCTTTTTTGTTTTCTTTTTTGTTTTCTTTTTTGTTTTCTTTTTTGTTTTCTTTTTTGTTTTCTTTTTTGTTATCTTTTTTGTTATCTTTATGAATCATCCTTTTTTATGCATTGCTTTGCAGGGCATATCCCGACCTGCAAGAGGTTACTCAGTTTAAATATTCGATTGCAAAAATTTTATAATTTTTTTAAGTTTCTTCTTAACCTTATGCAACTTATGTCGATATTACCTTATGCAAGTGATAGGAATAATGCATTGCGGGCATATTAAACTTCTAATAAATGCCAGTAAAAAATAGGAGGCTAAATGAAAAATTATTCAATCAGCAAAAAATTAATTATTGGGTTCGGCTCTGTCCTTGCCCTCATGCTTCTGACCATCTGCATAGCTTTATTTGGCATATTCGGAATAGGGAAACAGGTGACTTCCTATTCAAAATATACTCTTCCAAATTCGGTTATGGTCTGGGAGATCAGGCGAAACGTCGTATCTATTGAGCGCTACGTCGGTGTAGCTATCAGTGAGACAGACTCAGCACAGAGGCAGGGATACTTTGAGCTTGCCAAAAAGGACTTTGAATCCCTTAATACCATACTTGATGCCTATGAAGCAAACCAGCGCGATAACAGCAGGCAAGCGGGCATAAACGAGCTTAGGAGTATTTTTACGGAAACCAAAGCTATTCGCCAGGAGCTTGAGGATCTTACAAAAAATATCAACGAAGAGAGCTATTTTAAAGCCAAGA
>JBDHVO010000125.1:0-4152 GCA_039809675.1 Proteocatella sp. | reverse complement strand
AATAAAGCTTAGCGGGGAGGCTCTGGCTGGCGAAAGAGGATATGGGATTGATAATGAAACTGTCAGAGAAATAGCCGAATCTATAAAAAGTGCCCAGTCTCTTGGAACAGAAATAGCTATAGTTGTAGGAGGCGGTAATATATTCAGAGGCAGAACCGGCGAAGATATGGACAGGACCACAGCAGACCATATGGGAATGCTGGCAACTGTTATAAACTCCCTGGCCCTGCAATCAGCCCTTGAGAATATGGGAGTCTTAACAAGATTACAGACAGGTATAGACATGCATTCTATTGCCGAGCCTTATATAAGAAGAAAAGCTATGAGACATCTTGAAAAGGGCAGGGTTGTAATTTTTGGGGCAGGCTCTGGAAATCCATATTTTTCAACTGATACGGCAGCAGCCCTCAGGGCAGCTGAAATTGATGCTCAAATGATTCTACTTGCAAAAAAAGTAGACGGAGTATATGATTATGACCCTAAGGAAAATCCAAATGCCAAAAGATATGATAAGCTATCCTACCTTGATGTTGTAAACCAAGACCTAAAGGTAATGGATTTGACAGCGATCACCCTTTGTAAGGACAACAATATCCCAATAAGAGTATTTTCTCTTGAAGATCCCCAGAACATCATTAGGATTTTAAATGGCGAAGAAATAGGTACAATAATAGAGTAGTTGTGGTATAATTAATAAAAAATAATTCAGGGAGAGAGAATATGAGAAACGAAGTTCATCAACATCTGGAAGAAAAAATGGAAAAAACAATTTCCGTACTTAAGGAAGACCTGGGTGTAATAAGAGCAGGCAGGGCAAACCCAACCTTGCTTGATAAAATAGTAGTCGATTACTATGGTTCACCGACGCCTCTTAAGCAAATTGCAGGAGTATCTGCTCCTGAACCAAGACTTATTCTGGTTTCTCCATATGATAAGTCAGCGATAAAAGATATAGAAAAAGCTATAATGGTTTCTGATATGGGCTTTAATCCATCTAATGACGGAATTCAGATAAGGATTGCAATTCCCCAGCTTACAGAGGAAAGAAGAAAAGAACTTACAAAGCTTGTAGCAAAAACTGGAGAAAATGCCAAGGTAGCCCTAAGAAATTCAAGAAGAGATGCCAACGACAAGCTGAAAAAAATGGAAAAAGACGGAGAGCTTTCTGAAGATGATACAAAAAAAGCAACAGATGAGGTTCAAAAAATCATAGATAAATACTCAAAAGAGGTTGATGATATAGTCAACAAAAAAGAGAAAGAAGTTATGGAAGTTTAATGCAGACGCTTATTGGGCTGACACTTGAAGCAGCCAAAGATATACTGAAAAAAACAAACACAGACTACAACGTAGTTATTATATCAGGTGGGAAGGATTCGGGCCTGCTCTCAGACCTTCATGTTGTAAGAGCAGTAATGAAGGAAAGTAAATTGGAACTTATTGTTACAGGCTTTAAGACTACCATGTAAATTTTGGCTGTCAACAGTGTTTGGCAGCCTTTGTTTTAATAAATTTGAAAACTGTGCAAGCCTTTGCATTAAATAGAGGAAATATGGAAATAAATAAGGAAAATATCCCCCAGCATATTGCTGTAATTATGGATGGTAACGGCAGGTGGGCAAAAGCCAGGGGTCAGGCAAGGACAATGGGCCATAAGGCTGGTGTAGAAACGTTAAAAAAAATTGTCGAGGAAAGTGATAGTCTGGGCATAAAATATCTTACTGCCTATGCCTTCTCTACAGAAAACTGGAAAAGGGACAATGAAGAAGTAAGCGCTATTATGAAGCTCATAGAAATATATTTGAAGAGTGAGCTAAAAAAAATGATGGCAAATGGGGTCAGGCTTAAAACTATAGGAGATTTGTCACGTCTGCCGGCTGGTGTTCAAAAAATCCTTCTGGATTCAGAGGAAAAAACAAAAAATAATAAGGGGATAACACTTACCATGGCCCTTAATTATGGGGCTAGGGATGACATTACAAGAGCCATGCAAAAGATTGCAAAAATGGCTGAGGCTGGAGAATTAAAGGCTGAGGATATTTCTCAAGACCTTATTTCAAAATCTCTGGACACATGGTTTTTGCCAGATCCGGACCTTATTATAAGGCCAAGCGGGGAAATGAGGCTGTCTAACTTTTTGTTGTGGGAATCAGCCTACAGCGAATTCTGGTATTCTGATATCTATTGGCCTGACTTTAATTCAGAGCATTTGAGAGAGGCCATCGCCTGTTATCAAAATAGGGATAGAAGGTTTGGAAACGCAAAATAATATAAAATAACACCAAATAACAGGAGGACTTATGCTTACAAGGATCGTTTCGGGGCTGGTGCTATTGCCTGTGTTGCTTTTTGTAATAATAAAGGGTGGGGTATATATCTATATAGGGGGGATGCTTTTTGCCCTGGTCGGTTTGTTTGAATTCTTCAGGGTTTTTAAATCAAATGGCTATAGGCCACTTGAGCTCTTGTCCTATGCTCTGACAGTGGCCATGTATTCCATGCTATCCCTTACAACCCTCGTATATTCACATATAGTTTTGAATGTAATATATGTTCTAGTGGCAGCAGGAGCCCTTTATATAATCAGGGAGAAAATAAGGGTAGAGGATTTAATGGTGACGCTTCTTGGCTTTATCTATATACCAGTATTTTTATCCCACATAAACCTTCTAAGCAACATGGGGTCAATATATATATGGCTGGTCTTTATATTTGCATGGATATCTGATACCTTTGCATATTTTGTAGGCGTATTTTTTGGAAAGCACAAGCTTATACCAAGGATAAGCCCCAAAAAAACAATAGAGGGATCTCTTGGGGGTATTGTTGGTACAATGATATTCACTGTAGGCTTTGCTATGTTTTTTAAGGAAGAAAATCCCATGTATTTTGTTCCCCTGGCAATTGTTGGGAGTACAGTGTCCCAGCTGGGCGATTTATTTGCATCTGCCATAAAAAGAGAATTTAAAATTAAAGACTACGGCAACCTTATACCGGGCCATGGTGGAGTGATTGACAGGTTTGATAGTATCCTCTTTACCGCACCTCTGACTTATTACGGAGTTTCGCTTATTAGTTATATACAGAGCCTCTAAGAAGGCCTTTTAGGAGATTTATATGAAAATAATTGTTGCAGTATTAGTATTTTCGTTTTTAATGCTGATACATGAGCTAGGGCATTTTCTAATGGCAAAAAAGCTGGGAATAAGAGCCTACGAGCTTTCCATTGGAATGGGGCCAAAGCTTTTTGGTAAAAAAATTAATGATACCTTTTATAATGTGAGGCTAATCCCCTTTGGTGCCTATGTAAGATTTGGCGATGAGGAGGATGAGCTTTTTGCAGAGCCTGATAACTTTATGAACCAAAGACCCCTTGACAGGATAAAGGTAATAATAATGGGTCCCCTTGTCAACATAGTGGCTGCCCTTATCCTTATAATAGGAGTCGTATTTAGCGGCGGCTTTCCTACAAACACTATTAATGAAGTTAGCCTTGACCTGCCAGCCTATGAGGCCGGCATTGAAACAGGAGACAGGATACTTGAAGTAAACGGCAAGGCAACCAAGGACTGGGAAAGTCTTGTTACTGAGCTTTCTGAAGCAGCCCAGGCAAGTGATGGTCAAAACATCCATCTGCTTTTGCAAAAGGCAAATGGAGAAGAACTTGAAACTGACCTGGATATGGAAAAGATTGAGGGAAGATACATGATTGGGATTACCCCCCAATACGAAAAAAATGTCATGGCATCCGTAAAGTATGGGACAATATACACTCTTGGACAAAGCACCATGATGCTGGATGTAATAGGGCAGCTCTTTGTGGGCAAAGCAAATGTTGACGAATTCTCTGGCCCTGTAGGCATTGTAAATGTTGTGGGGGAGGCAACCCAGTACGGCTTAGACTCTGTTGTTACCCTTATGGCGCTTTTAAGCCTTAACCTTGGTATTTTAAACCTTATACCAATACCAGGCCTTGATGGCAGTAAAATCCTTTTTTATGGCTTTGAAGCTATAACAAAAAAACCAGTGAACCGTGACTTGGAGATGAAGCTTACCATGGCTGGATTTATCCTGATAATCGGTTTTAGTATATTTATTACCTACAAAGATATAGTAAGACTTATGGGAGGGCAATAGGCTCATATGGAAAGA
>JBDHVO010000124.1:0-4159 GCA_039809675.1 Proteocatella sp. | reverse complement strand
TCTGTCCTTTTCCCTTGTTTACAGCTTTCTCGTATCAATCATCTATTCAGTTGCTATTTTGAAAAAGAATAACATTGACACCAAAGAGCTTATATTAAAGTCTTTGAAGGACACAGGCGATTACAAAAATCTGTTTATTACAATCACTTTTATAGGCGCTATTGTATCGATGTGGCTGTCTTCAGGTGCAATTGCAACAATGATTTACTATGGGTTTAACTTTATTACTGGAATTAATTTTCTGTTATTCTCATTTTTAATTGTTGGTGCCTGTGCTCTTTTTATAGGCTCTGCCGTCGGAACCTTCAGTACAATCGGACTCATATTGTATAGTATCGGTGTTGTAATAGATATCCCAAAAGAAATGCTAGCAGGGGCCATAATATCTGGAGCCTTTATCGCTGACAAAATATCCCCGATCTCAGGCCTTATAGTAATCAACCTGAATATCACTGTAACAAAATATAATCGGGCTTTAAAGTATTCTCTGCTTACCCTAACCCCTGCAATAATCCTTTCGTGTATCATATTTGCAATTCTTGGAAAAGATTATATCATTATAGAAAAAACAGACAATCTTATTTCAATACAAAACCAGCTGCAGCTTGCCTTTAATCTTAGTCCGTGGCTATTTGCTATCCCTGCAATTATTCTTGTTATGTCATTTTTTGGCTTTAAACCCCTCTATACAATTGCAAGCGGCGTTCTTGCCGGAGGATTTTTTAGCATTGTTTTACAAAAATATTCCCTTGTTCACATCTTACGCTTCTTGCTCTTTGGGTTTCAGCTAGATTCCGACACTGAAATTTCCAAGCTTCTGCGAGGAGGAGGGGTCATTAACATTATAAGTGTGGTCGCAATTGTTGCTTGTGCAATCTTACTTGTTAATATCCTGATTAATAGCGGTGTCATCGACGTTATTATAGGCGAATTTGTAAAAACTATTGACTCTCCCCGCAAATTAATCCACCGAACAGGCATATTAAGCATGCTTCTTACCATCCTTACCTGTGATCAAACAGTAGGTATTTTTCTACCCGTTAAGGTTCTGAGAGACAAGTATGACAGGTATGACATTCCAAGAGAAATCTTATTTCGTAACATTTCTGACACAGGTATTGTTATAGCCCCAATCCTGCCGTGGAATATCAACTACCTTATAATAACAGGTATAATTGGCACTGGAATTAATTTTATTCCATATGCGGTATTTTGTTATATATCTCCCCTCCTAGCCTTTTTGACAGGCTTCTTGTACCCAGCAAGAGGCAAAGGAGCTTCTTAAAACTGTTAACACATTATCTGGTATTCATAAAGCTTAATACCAAATAACACGCAATTATTTCAGAGATAAAGGTGAAATTATGAATTTTTTTATGATTTTTTCAAAAGTATCTGTTATCTTTCTACTTATTCTTGTCGGCTTTATCCTTACAAGATGCGGCATCATAAAAGAGCAGTCCCAAAAAGATTTGACCAACCTGCTCCTATATGCCTTTTTACCCTGTGCTCTCATTAAGGCCTTCCAGGTCCCCTTTGATAAGCTAAGCTTTGTAAACGGATTAAGGGTTTCACTAATTATGACTCTAGTTTACCTTACAGCTACTTTTTTGGCTACATATATAGCCCGATTTTTTACAAGCGATTTGCAAAAAAGAGATATTTACACTATTGGAATGGTGCTTCCAAACGTGACTTTTATGGGCTACCCGGTTATTGAGTCCGTGCTTGGACCAGAGTATCTTTTTTATATTGTAATGGCAGGCATCCCATTTGAAATTTTGGCATGGAGTCTTATGTCCGGTATAATTATAAAGCATGGAGATAACCCTCCGGACATAAGCCTTACAAAAAGGCTTCTAACATCCCCGCCGCTTATCGGAATAACCCTGTCTTTACTTTTATATATTTTGCCCTTTAAGCTCCCAGATTCGATGTATTCAACCATCCACTACCTAGCCTCTGCAATGACTCCTGTCGCAATGATTATTATTGGAATGTCTTTGGCAAAAGCTAATATCAAAAAACTTATTATGAACCCATGGCTTTATGCAGCGTCAGCAGTAAAGCTTGTTATATTTCCACTAATTTTGTTTATTGTCCTTAAAGGCCTTGGCTTCGAAGGAGCTCCTCTTATTTTGCCGGTAACCCTGCTTTCCATGCCAACAGCAGGTTATACAAATATTATAGCTGCTAAATACGGCTCTGATGCAGTTTTCGCTGCAGAGTTTATTTCACTTTGTACCCTACTTTCACTCATTACAATCCCTGTAATTATTTCACTAATATAAAAAAGGACTCCTTATGCAGCCCCTATTTATATAACTTTCCATGAATACCTTTAACTTTTCTTACTATGGATTCAGTAACCGTCACATTCACAATCAAGGAAACACCAATTCCTACAAAAGTATCCAGCATACGTACGATAGCAAAATGCCCGGCATCCATTTCTGCTTCGTGAATCGTAGCAACGCCAATAAATACTATACAGGCCACCGATGTCACATCGTGTTTTTCAAGTATTATAAGTATGTTCACTAAAAATATCATCATTACAGCGGTGTAACCATACCTTATATATATATATTCTTGTATATTGAGCCAGCCTATGCTTTTATAAGTAAAATATCCAAAAACTATTCCGAATATCGTTGCAATTATCCTTTTTACCGCCGCATCAATACTGTTATCCCAGTCCTTTTGCATACAAACAATTGCAACAATTGCCGCATACGTATATTGCGGCGAATTCATAAAATCAGCTATAACAAGGCATAAAAACACTGCAAGCGCCGTCTTGATTACCCTCATACCCGCTATGGGGATGTTCATAATTTTTCTCATAGGTCACCTTTAGAAATTAACTACAACAATAATTACGACCTGAAATAATATTTCATATCTTGTTTTTGTACAATCTGCCTTTATATTATACCCTAAAAAGTTGCTTTTATAAAGCAGAGACTATAAGATCCACGGTATTTTCCACTTCATCTCAATTTTTATGAGCTTTATTATACTAAGTTTAAGTTCCTTAGAAAACTAGTAATCTGTTGTATACTAGTACATCATCATAAATGGAACATAAAAATGAAAAAAATATCCTAAAAGCATTGACAACTTGGGTCATTCCCATTATAATCTATAAGAATGTGTAAATTGTATGTCCACTGCCCCGGACTTTATTCATACACAAAAGACATGTATTTTATTTTTTGAGGAGGAATTAGAATGAAGTCTTATATTTCTAAGCCTGCTGAAGTTAACAGGAAATGGTTCGTTGTTAACGCAGAAGGAAAAACACTTGGAAGACTTTCTACAGAGATAGCCAGAATACTTAGAGGAAAGCATAAAGTTACTTTTACACCGCATGTTGATGGTGGAGATTTTGTAGTTGTATTAAACGCTGATAAAATATCAGTAACAGGAAAAAAGGCAGAGCAAAAAGTTTACAGACACCATACAGGGTACATTGGAAATCTTAAAGAAATTTCATATAAAAGAATGTTAGAGGAAAAACCAGAAGAAATTATTACTTCTGCTGTAAGAGGAATGCTTCCAAAGAACAAACTTAGATCACCTATGATGAAAAGACTAAAAGTTTATGCTGGTAATGAGCATCCACATGCTGCACAAAAGCTTGAAGCATTAGAAGTATAATTGGAAGGAGATTTTTACAATGGATAAGGTACAATACTACGGAACTGGAAGAAGAAAAAGCTCTGTTGCCAGAGTAAGACTTCTTGCTGGAACAGGAAATATTATTATAAATGGTAGGAATATTGATGATTACTTTGGTTATGAGACCCTGAAGCGTGATGTTAAAAGACCTCTTCAGCTGACAGATACTCTTTCTAAATATGATGTATTTGTAAACGTTAACGGCGGTGGCTTTACTGGCCAGGCCGGAGCTATCAGACATGGTATTTCAAGAGCCCTTCTTAAGGTAGACGCTGAACTTAGACCAGCTCTTAAAAATGCCGGATTCCTTACAAGAGATTCAAGGATGAAGGAAAGAAAGAAATATGGTCTTAAGGCTGCTAGAAGAGCACCTCAGTTCTCAAAGAGATAATATTTATGAGTATAAAAAAAGAGCTTATGGCTCTTTTTTTGTTTCTTAAGCTGTATGTCTTTTTTTAAAACTAGGAATATCTAA
>JBDHVO010000123.1:0-4163 GCA_039809675.1 Proteocatella sp. | reverse complement strand
AACTACAGTAGCCCTTCACTGCGTAGCAGAAACTCAAAAAGCAGGTGGAACAGCCGCCTTCATCGATGCAGAGCATGCTCTTGACCCGGCTTATGCAAAGGCTCTTGGGGTAGATATTGACAATTTGATAATTTCTCAGCCGGACAATGGGGAACAGGCTCTTGAAATAGCAGATACCCTTGTAGGATCTGGGGTTATAGATATAATAGTTGTTGACTCTGTCGCTGCCCTTGTTCCAAGAGCAGAAATTGAGGGAGAGATGAGCGACCAGCAGATGGGGCTCCAAGCAAGGCTTATGTCAAAGGCTCTTAGAAAACTGACAAGCTCAATCAATAAATCCAAAACCATTACAATATTTATAAACCAGCTAAGAGAAAAAATAGGCAACTCCTATGGTCCAAGTGAGACTACAACTGGCGGCAGGGCACTTAAATTTTACTCAACCATTAGGATGGATGTAAGAAGAACTGAAACAATAAAAAAAGGTGATGACTCCCTTGGAAACAGGACTAAAGTAAAAATTGTCAAAAATAAGGTTGCCCCGCCCTTTAAGGTAGCTGAATTTGATATCACCTATGGAAAGGGGATTTCTAAGGTTGGAGAAATAGTTGACCTTGGAGCAAACGCCGGAATAGTCAAAAAATCTGGAGCCTGGTACTCATATGGAGAAGTAAAGCTTGGTCAAGGCAGGGAAAATGCAAAAGATTTTCTTGTAAGCAATCCCGACCTTATGGATGAGGTAGAGCAAAAGGTAAGACAGCATTACATGAACTCCACTGAGCTTGAATTTGGCCACGACGAAGAACTGGATTC
Organism: Proteocatella sp.; assembly: GCA_039809675.1. Lineage (GTDB taxonomy): Bacteria > Bacillota > Clostridia > Peptostreptococcales > Filifactoraceae > JAUNKE01. The sequence continues at coordinate 3,350 of JBDHVO010000123.1, read as the reverse complement.
TGAAGAAATGTTTACTGATGAGGATTAATCAGCAATAATGCAATTTTAAAAAGCACCCTGGGGTGCTTTTTGCATGTTTAAAATTTTCTGCTTTAAGGTTCTTTGTTTTCAGCTATAACAGTAGGAAGAGGATTTTCTGCGGCTGCTTTAAGGGTAGAAAGCTCATCCTTTAGCTTCAAATTTTCGGATTCTAGGGAAGATATTCGTTGCTGAGCACTACTATGATCCTTATTCAGTTGCTTAGAGTTTTTTGAAGCCTTGAGCGAGCTGTTCAGGCCGGTTATAAGTCCGATAATGACTCCTAGAGCGGTGCTTAGAACAATGATTAGGGCTTGTGAAACCTTGAGGTTGTAAAATAAAAATTTAATAATAACTTCTTCGTAATTTTGGACAGCAAAAAGGGCGACACAAACTGCAAAAATTAATGCTATAATTGTTTTAAATCTTGACATACCTACCTCCTGAAAAATTCGTATTTGCCCCAGTCTCCCAGAGCATCTATTGAGATAATTATACCACAAATTTAACAGCCAGTAACATGGTAAAGTAAAAAGAGAGGATATAATAATGGAAATATTGTTTCCGAGAAATATCGGCTGTATATCGTGCAGTATGCCCATAAGCAGGGATAATGATCTATCAATATGTAAGCCCTGCTACAAAAAAATGAAATATATTGAGGAAATATGCACCGTATGCGGGAGATCTGGCAAGGGGGCAGGTTTTTGCACCCTATGTAGCACAGAAAAATATTATTTTGATAAAATATATTCTGTTTTAGAATACAATGATTTTATGCATACTCTGATTTATGGGTACAAATACGGCCATAAGGCATTTTTGGGTGAATACTTTGGGGAAATATTAAAAAGATTTATTCTTGAAAATAATATTGAATTTGATTATATTACGGGAGTACCTATATCCAAAAAAAGAGAAGCCCAGAGGGGCTACAATCAAAGCTACCTTATGGCTGAATATATAAACAGAGAAAAATTTATAGAGCTCTTTATAAGAAACCGGGAAACGAAGTTTTTATCAAAACTGACAAAGGTCCAGAGGATGACAGAGCTGAGGGGAGCCTTTAGCCTTAAAAATGAAGATCAGGAGAGGATTGTAAAGGAAAGATATGCGGCGGTAAGCCAAGGCGGAAAGAATAATGAAAAATATGGTAGTATTAAAATCTTAATAATAGATGATATTCTTACTACAGGATCGACAGCTGGTGAAATGTCAAGGCTCTTGAAAGACAATCTATATGATATTGAGATAAAGGTGCTTACCCTATGTAATGCACGAAAATAAATAGCTTTGAGGCTGACCTGGTCTTTTCCCCCACACCCGCCTGCTGGAGATTTTGCTCCGGGTCACATCACTACTTTGCTCTCTCGACAATCGTCGGCAGGACTTACTTCTAAGATGCGCCATGCTCATCCTGGTCACTATGCCAGGACTTACGTGGGTCCTTTTGTCCGCATCTGACTTGGACTTGCAACCACAGACCCTCAAAGCTAATTCATTTTACTTAATTTGGGAAATAAAGTCAAGAAAAAATTGTTATTTTCCCAAAAAAATGGGTATTAAATTGCGGGGAGGTTAAAATGGAATATCTTATATTATTTCTTGAGGGTATAATTACCTTCGTTTCGCCATGTTTATTACCAATGCTTCCCTTATACGTGTCATACTTTATAGGGGATGCTGAAGCTACAGGCCAAAATAATCCAAACCACAAAGTAATGGCTTTTAAGAATGCTCTTGGCTTTGTTCTGGGCTTTAGTATGGTATTTGTGCTTCTTGGAGCAGCGGCAGGTTCAGTGGGTAGTTTTTTTTTCAAGCACGTCCGATTGATAAATTTTGTAACAGGTACAGTTATTGTGGCCTTTGGATTAAGTTATCTTGGAATTATTAAAATTTCATTTTTGAATAAGACCCATAAAAAAAATCCTGCGCTTGAGCCAGTTAAATTTGGGAAAGCAATACTTTTTGGGATGGTGTTTTCTGTGGGCTGGACACCATGCGTGGGGACCTTCCTTGGTTCTGCGCTTTTAATCGCTGCAAATTCGCAGACTGTATTAAAAGGCTCACTAATGCTACTTGCGTTTAGTATGGGCCTGGGTATTCCTTTTATTATTTCAGCAATCCTTTTGGATAATCTGATGGGAGCCATTAGCTTTATCAAGAGGAATCATATACTAATAAATAGGATAGCCGGTATTTTCCTTCTTATTATTGGTCTTATAATGATGACCGGTCAGTTTGGCAGATTTTTGGGCCTATTTGCATAAAGGATGGTAATATGAAAAAATCAACTATAGCACTTATATTGGGACTTGTATTAATCGTGGGGGGAGCTTATGCCGGCTACAACCTTCTACAGAATAAAGATGCACCTGTAACAACAAGCGAGCAGCCTGTAACAACAAGCGAGCAGCCTGTAACAACAAGCGAGCAGCCTGTAGCAGGGCCGGAAAATAATAAGCCAGTAGCTGGTGACCAGAAGAGCGCAGAGGCAAATCCTCAAAATGGACGTCCTGTAGTTTCTGCTCCGGATTTTACAGTCTTTGACAAGGATGGGAATAAAGTTAAGTTTTCTGACTTCAAGGGGAAGCCTGTTGTTATAAATTTTTGGGCAAGCTGGTGTTCCTTCTGTAAGGTGGAAATGCCCGATTTTCAAAAGGTATATGATAAATATAAGGGGGAACGAATTGAATTTATGATGGTTGCAGGAACTGACGGCAAAAGGGAAACAAGAGAATCTGCTGATAACTTCCTTAACGAAAACGGATACACCTTCCCTGTTTATTATGATGAAGGTCTGATGGGTAGAGACAATCTTGATATACTTGAATCTGCAAATGCAGCATACATGGTGTCTGGTTATCCAAGCACTGCTTTTGTTGATAGCGACGGCAATCTTATAGGGGTTTATACAGGAGCTTTGGACGAAGCCAGGCTAACAAAGCTTGTTGAATTTATAATGGATGAAGCTAATAACGGTAAAACCATGGAAGATGCCTTAAAATAGAACCTATTCATATGTAGACCCCCATGTCCTTTATAGGGACTGTCAAAATGTTAATATATGAGCTAAAAAACACTGAAAGAATTAGAACTTTCAGTGTTTTTTAAATATTAAGTTTGTAAATTAATTAAAAACTTAAGAAAATGTTTTCTTGTTATTGCAATCAGAGAAATATATAAATATATATAAAAGCTATTGATTTTTGTATATTAAGTGATTATAATATAAAAGTAACAAAGTAGTTTTATGATTTTATAAAAATTAGAGAGAATTTTAATATTTACTTAAAATTGATTTTATTTTATCATAAAATAGCTTGTTACTG
>JBDHVO010000122.1:0-4167 GCA_039809675.1 Proteocatella sp. | reverse complement strand
TTGTCCTCAACCTCTATGATGACCCTATCCTTATCTTGGCTGACTGTAAGACTCAGTCTTCCTCCTTCTTTGCCTTCGACTATGCCGTGGCGGATGGCGTTTTCTACAAGGGGCTGGATGGTCAAAGGGGGGATTAGGGCTTTTATGTCTTCTCCTATGTTTTTTTGGATTTCCAGCCGGTCCTTGTATCTGAGCTTTTCTATTTTCAGGTAGGCGTCTACCAGGTCCAGTTCTTCTTCGAGGCTTACCAGTTTCTTACCCCTGTGTATGTCCAGCTTGCCCCTAAAGTAGACTGACAGGTTTACAAGGGCCTCTCTTGTCCCCTCTGGGTCTTTGTAGCTAAGGCCTATTATGGAGTTTAGGGTGTTGTAGAGGAAGTGGGGGGATATTTGCGAGTAAAAGTACTGAAATTCCTTTTCAAGGCTTGCTTCAACAGCTCTTTTCATGTTTAAAAGCGACCCTATCCTGGCCCTGAGCTCCTCTCCCCCTGTATTTTTGTCTATATAGTCATTGACCCCATAGCCAAAGGATTTTTTCATCTCCGAGCTTTTGCCCGTGCCTACAGCAAGAATAGGCAGCTGACTCATGTTGTAGTATTCCCTGATGGCCTTACAGATATGGGCTCCTCCTTCACAGTTGTCTTCAAAGTCGAGGATTACAAGGTCTGCAGCTTTTTTGTCCAGTATGGAAAGAGTTTCGTTTTCGTCATCTGAAAATGTTATGCTATAGTCTGCCTGACCTGTAAGATTGATTGCCGGTTTTTGGGGTTTTAGATTTTTTGTGTGAATAAGGATTCTGGCCACCTGGTTTTTTATCCCAGGGGCCTGGTTTATGTCTGCTTCAAGGCTCACAGCTCCTCTGGCCTCTGGAGGAGTCTGAGGCTCTAGGATGTTTTCAGCCCCTAGGAGGTCTCCTTTTACTCCTGCCTGGATTTCCTGAGTATCCAAGACTTCTTCCAGGAATTCTCCAATGGCAAGGTCTATTTTTTTTGTTTCCTGATAGGCATAAAGGAGGTCCTCCTGCTGCTTTGCATTCAAGTGTCCCTTTTTCCCCTCAGCAAGGGAGCCTGACAGGTTCATTATTATTTCCAAAGGAGATTTTAATTCGTCTACAAGCCAGCGCAGATACATATTTTTTTCGTCGTTATATTCCATAAGCCTTTGAGAAAGAGCACTGGCCTTTTTGTAATCGCTGTGGAGCCTCTCGCTAAGGAGAAGGGCAGCACACACCAGTAGCATCATGGTGTTTGCCGCAGGTAGGGCTCCCAGCCTTATTTCAAAAAAGGCCTTGGCAAAAGCTGTCCCCAGGTAGACCCCAAGAGAGGTCGCTATCAGCATTATATAGCCTGAGAATTCAGAGTCCCTTCTTATGGCTCTTGCAAAAATTATATAAATATAAGTATAGGCTGCAAGGGTTGTCATGCCTCCGATTTTTACTCCTATATATGAATAGGAGTAGCTAAGGGCAAAGGGATCAGCTAGTAGCAGGGTAAAGTTTGCTGCCAAGGCAAGGGAGATCCCGTTTACAATTTTTTTGCTCCCATAGTCTGCGAAGAAGGAATAAGCAAACCTTAGCATGCATATTGCCATCATTATTGCACAGGTCTGCTGAATATTGACCCTTTGGATATGGGTGTAGGCTATTAGCTCTCTTAGGATCTGTTCATTCATAACTGAAAGGTAGACCCCCATGAAAAAGGCCGCGCCGCTGAAGTAAATAAGGTAGGCAGATTTACTTCTTTGGAGGTAGAGCATAAAGAAGTAGGCTCCTATTACCAGACAGCTTATTATCAAAAATCCATCAAGAAGCCGGCTCTGCCTATCCATAGCAAGGATATCGTTAAAATCCCCAAAGACAATAGATTTTGTTATTCCTCCTACCTTGTAGCTGTAGTTTGATACCTGGGCTGTTATTTCAACTTCTTTTTTTCCGCTAAAGGCTCCTACAAGGTATTTGCTTTCAGAAAGTCCTCTTTCTTTGGTTTTTGATACCCTGCCCATTCCTGTTATATACTGGCCATCAGCGTAGAGTCTTACCGCTGTTCTTATGGTGTTTGTCTTAAGGCCGTATGTCCCCGCCTTAGGCAACATTATCCTGAGCCTGTAGGTGCCAAAGCCCTCTGGATTTGCTTTTTCATCTATGTATTCATTCCACCTGCCAGGCAGGCTGACTATTTCTTTGATGCTTTCGTACTTTTCAAAGCTGTCCTTGCCAGGGTCTATAAGGAGGCCGGGATAGAATTCCCATTCTCCGTCAAGGTCAAGGTTTGCACTGTTATCCCACTGACTCAAGTCCAAAATCCCATTTTTTGCCAGATATTTACTAGTTTCTTTCTTTGTATTTAGCTCTACCAAGTAAATCCCCGACACAATGATCATCAAAATTGCAATAGCAATAAATATTGCATTCTTTTTTCCTATATCCGTGCTTATTCCTGCTTTAAGCCTTTTTATATTTTTCCACATAGTTTTCCTTCTCTTTTTATTATTCCTTTATTATAGCAAGTAGAAGGTACTTTGTGAACCAAAAAGACCGCCATACGGACAGACAGGCAGTCTTTTTAAGGGTCGCAGGGCTATGTTAACATGGTATTTCATAAAGAGTTACTTTATCCCTGCCCGAGTTTTTGGAAATGTACATTGCCTTGTCAGCATTTGCAATCAGTTCAAGCTCATCCTTTGCAACAGACTCCGGAAACGAATCACATCCTGCACTTGTTGTTACACCGACCTCGCATTCGATGGACTTCAGCTTGTTCTCGCGTATTATTTCTTGTATTCTTTCTGCAACAATGACTGTTTCGACCCTTGATGTCCCAGGCAAAATTACAACAAATTCATCGCCCCCATATCTCATTAAGATATCACATTCCCTGATTGCACTGCGGATCGAGTCGGCAACCTCTTTTATAACTCTGTCACCTATAATATGCCCATAGTGATCATTTATCTGCTTGAAATAATCGATATCAAGCATGAGTATGCCAAGATGTATCTTGAGCTGTACAACCTTGTGGTACTCATTATGTAATCGCATCATTCCAAAGCATCGGTTTAGGGCGCCGGTTAGAGAGTCCAGGGCTGCAACTTTTTGGAGCTGCTCATGTTCCAATGCGTTATGTAGTGCAATTGCAAAGCTCTGTGCTATAATTCCCAGCCGTTTCAAATACATAGTCTTGAACGGCTCTATTTTTGCCAGTAGAATTACAGCATAGGGAATTTCGCTAAACTTTACTGGTTCAACTATCATTTCTTCCAGGCTGGCATCTCCTGACATATTTTCATCCTTAATTTCATCAGGGCGTGAGATATAGCAGGTCTCCCCTTTTGAAAAAACGCTCAAAATATTTGAATCTACCAACAGCTGCTTGGTATTTTGAATCCCAAATGATTCTAAAATACGAATTTCATCATCTTCTTTGATCAAAATTGCCCCAGCATCTGCACCGGTACTTTCCATAATCAGTTCAAGTGCCGACTTAGAAAGCTCTTTCAGATTTAATTGGCTCGCAAAAAGCGATGTTAATGTCTTTATATCGTCTACAAGCCTTATAGCATCGGCAAATGACACCAGCAGCTCATTAAAGGTCTGCGTGCATAAACCAAATTCATCATCTGAATCCGGCTGTATACAATGTTCTTCTGCCTTGTATCCGTTTATGCAATCCCCTTTTACAAACTCAATAGCCGTATCCTTGGTTTTATTCATTTTGTTCACAAGGACAATCAATTTCTTCTTAACTGTGATGCTTGAAATGATTATGTTGATAAAACCAACTAATATGCCTGCCATAACACATGAAACCAAAAATATATTGCTAAATGCAATTGACTTTGGTACTCCAAGTTCATGTACAAAAAATGGAAAGATTATACCAACAAATATTCCAAATCCAATCATGCGAATAGCCAATACAAAAAACGTATTTTTAAACAAGCTCATTATAGCAACCCCCCCGTGTTATAATAACTTTTATTATTAGCTGTCCTTAAAGCAAAAAAGAGGATACCCATTAAGTTTGACTACCCTCTGAAACTACATCATGAGTTCAAATAAGAATTTATTCTAATCGCCTTCGGGCCCCACGCTGAAAGTAAATTTACAGACCGAAAAGCCGGGATGCGACTTCTTCCAGGGATCCATGAGGGTATCTGCTTATATCAGCAT
>JBDHVO010000121.1:0-4174 GCA_039809675.1 Proteocatella sp. | reverse complement strand
TGAACCTGTCTGCATTATCAAAGGCATCATATGCCTCAGGTCTGCCAGCAATTACGGGGCGCGAAGGCTTAGAATTGCTTTTTTCACCTTCTAAAAAATCAACTCCGTATGTTTCAGTCAAGAGGTCCTTCAAATATCTAACATCCGCTTGCTTGAGGCCAGGAGCGGTTACTCCTGTAAATTTTGTTCCTTTAAAAAATTCCCCTGATTCTTTGAACTTTTCAAGCAATTTTTCTCTCGCCACTAAAAAGTCCAGGCTTTCATCAATTATTATTGAAAACCCATCCTTATGCCCTTTTATATCTATACTCATAGCTTCCTTCCTATCTTACATAGTCGTCAAAACTAAAGTTATTTTTTACTGAATTGTCTTCTGTCAGGTTAAAGTACTCTGCATATATATCTCTTGTAATTGATGAACCATAATCCCCATGACCACCTTGAAACAGCAAAGTAACTACTGCAATTTCTGGCGCTTCTGCCGGAGCATAGGTAACAAGCCAGGCAAAAGGGTCATAGCTATCCTTGTATGCATTCAGTCTTGCAAGAGTCATTGTAGGATTGAGGTGCAAAATTGCTCTTTGCATATATACGCTTCTGTCAAGTCTGTTGTCATCTTCCTTGGAAAGCTTGTTGGTGAGCGCTATTACCTCGCTTCTGTTGACTCCGTAGCTTCCAAGGTGACTAAGGAGGTAGGCCTCCTCATCAGCCGCAGGGATTTTTCCGGCCTTTTGGGCTGTACCTGATTTCCCTGCTACCTTAACTGGGAGATTTTTGAAATAACCTGCCGCTGAGCCGCCAGAGATAACATCCTCCATCCCCATCCTTATATATTTTAAATTGTCTCTATTTTTTAAATCAATTTTTTCAGTTTGCTTATCAATAGTTTTGAGGCCGGTTTTGTCGGAAATCTCGACCTTTTCAACCACAGTTGCCTTGTTAAGATATCCTCCGTTGGCTATCGCAGCAACGTATCTTGCCATCTGGATCGGGGTATACTGGTGGTCTCCTTGGCCAATGGACATATTGAAGCTATCTCCTGTCTGCCACGACGCCTGATTAAAATATGAATATTTTACATCATCGGTTACCCTGTAAACATATTCTTCCTTTACACCCATTTTACGCAGTCTCTCTGCGATTTCCTCTCTGGAAGGATTTTCCTTCATCCAGCCGACGATTGTCGCAATATTTTCCTTATACTTTGGTGAGTCGGGATTTATATTTTCAAAATAGGTCTTCATCATTCTCGTCAATGCCGATGTCAGCTGGTTTTTTGTCCTTCTCTCTTTGCCTTCGAGATTGGGTATGCTCCCCTTGACTTCTTCAATTTGTATCCCTGTTTTTTCATCTAAGCCAAACTTCTTTGCTGTTTCCAGAATATCCTGGGCTTTTATCTTTATTGGAAGATTTTGCTTTGTATAGTAGTTGAAGCCCGTAGAAACGCTATAAAAATAGTAGTTGCACGAGTCTCTGAGAGCATCCATTAAATTTTCATTTCCATGGCTACCCCCCCGCTGGTTCCATATCCAGCATCCGAAGGTACGGCCCCCCATATCAATTTTCCCTCCATCATATATATTGTAATAGGGACTTAGGCCAAGGTCTATGCCAGTAAGGCCTGTAATCATTTTGAAGGTGGAGCCGGGTTCTATTGCTGTCATTGTTGCTGTATTGTACAGAGGCTTTGGCGCAATTGAATCATTTACATTGGCCGGAGTAAGGTTTTTAAAGTCCTCTGTAGATATGCCCTGGACAAAAAGATTGGGATCATAGTCAGGATAGCTGGCCATAGCCAAGACATCCCCGTTTTTTACATCCATCACAACAACAGCTCCGGATTTTGCCTTATTATAGGTCTTTACATTATCCCTCATTCGCATATTGCCCCATTGCGAATCGTAGGTCCCCCCAGTTTCAATTGTCTTAAGGGCTTTCTTGAGAGAATCCTCAGCTACCTTTTGCAGCCTTGCGTCTATAGTAAGATATACCGTATCACCTTTTTTAGGGTCTTTTCTTTCAATTGTCTGCACAAGCCTGCCACCAACATCAACCTGAACCTGGGTATAGCCATCATCGCCTTTGAGATCTTCTTCAAACTGTTTTTCTATACCTGTTTTGCCTATAATACTGTTGCGGTTATAACCTCTCTCAGTTACATAATTGTCTATTTCAGTCTGAGAAGATATTCTCCCCAGCTGGCCCAGAATATGGGATGCCATATTTCCATTTGGGTAGTGCCTTACTGAGCTTGAAACAACATTTATTCCTTTTAGATTAATTGAGTTTTCCTCAATCCTTGTAACAGTTTCTTTTTTAATGTCTTCAGCAATTATTGTAGGCTCGTATTGATAGTAGCCCTTTTGGTTTATCAAATAACGAACATTCATTATCTTTCTTGCCTTATCATCGCTAAGAGCCTTATCAATTTCATAAGTGTCTCTTAAATAAGAAAAGGCTTCCTTGGCACTTACTGCATATACCTTCTGCTCGTCCTTATCCAGGTAGCGGCCAATGTACCTCATTAGGAATTCTTGTTTCTTCACTATTTCACTAAATTCATTTTTTGAAACAGAAATGGGAGGATAGTAACCAGCCTCAATAATTTTTGACTGAATCGCAGACATATCATCTTCAGAGGTGACGTTTATGGTTCCATCTCCTGTTAATATTTCGACAAGGCGATCAAAGGTCTGCTGAGCAGTAAAATCCAGGGGGATTTCATTGGACTTCTTCCAGTCCTCTACATTTAGGTCGTAAGTAAAGCTATACTTACCCCCGTCTATAATAATTGGAAATTCATCCTTGATTTTTTCATCACTAGCCTCAAGTATTTTTAGCACTTCAGCTATGGTCTGATTTAGGTCTGACACATCCGTTGCTCCAGATGGATAAATTTCTACAGAGAAGGCTTCCCTGTTTCCAGCAAGAAGAGTCCCGTACCTGTCCCTAATTTCTCCTCTTGGAGCTGCTACGTTTATTTGTCTATATATCTTATTTTCAGCTATATCGGAGTATTCTCCTCCTTGAACAACTGATACATATGCTGACTTAAACAGCAATGCCACAAAAAGTAATGACATTAAAGCAAAAATAATCCTGTTTCTCGCTATATTTTTGCCCTTGCCAAAATCATTTGTATTTTTTCTTATCACTTTACCACCAATTTTTCATTATATGATTGAAGACTGGCCTTAATGCAGGGGTCAATATTAGCCCCGCTCCTATGTTCAGGACTGATTTTGCCAGAAGTACGTCAAAAAAAACACCGTAGCCTACGGGGACAAAAAATATCTGATTTAGCGCAAAATAAAGTAAGGTGGAAATTAGAGTGCCCGTAAAAAACATTAAAGCCCTGCTCCATATTTTCTCCTCATGCAAAAGATCAACAAAGAGCTTTACTACATAAGTTGTTGTAACAAGTATCAACAGACTTATGCCGAATTTTGCACTTATTAACGAATCAAACACTATCGCCAGTACTACCGCACTTATATAATTTGTTTTGTTATCAAGATACATCCCCATTATTACTACATATACCAGCAAAAAATCAGGTCTTGCACCAAAAATATTAAGCTTGTTTGTAATTGACAGCTGAATAATTATAAGCAAGAGTCCTATTGCAATTATTGCTATTTTTTTCATTAGTCAAGTACCCTCGTGCTGATAACAAGGAGCTTACTAAGGGTATTGAAGTTTGTATAGGGCCTTATTACAACATACTTAAGCAGCTTTGACTGATCCTCTATAACCTGGTATACTTCACCTATTTCAATTCCTGCCGGGTAAATTCCCATTCCAGAGGTTACTATAATATCGCCTGCGAGCACGTCTGCATTGTCAAAAACATAACCTTTCAGCATCCCCTCAGGCATATCCTTAAAGGACTCAGAGTCAATATTCTGGCTGGCAATGCCGCTTATTTCTTCACTTCTTACTGCCTTAAAGCTGACTGAGATCTGAGAGTCTAAAATGGAAAGCACCTTGCTATAATCCTTTTGTGTTTCCTGCACAACTCCTGCAAGTCCATTACCACTTAGAACCAGGTCTCCCTTCTTTGCTCCGTCAGCCTTGCCTGCAGAAATTAGGAAGGTTGTATAAAAATCGTTTCCGTCTTTCGCAATCAGGTCAGCAGATAAGTAATTATTAAAAAATTTTTCTTCCTTGTAGT
>JBDHVO010000120.1:0-4297 GCA_039809675.1 Proteocatella sp. | reverse complement strand
CAAAAAAGGTTTCTTCTAAGACAGGATACTGAAACACAAGAAATTGTTTTAAGGCTTTTTTATTTACTTTTTTTGTGAACCCAGGGTAATTCATAAAGGACTTTATCTCAGATCCAAAAAGCAGGTCGTTTCCAAGCCTGGTATAGTAGAAGGGTTTGATCCCAAAATGATCTCTGGCTCCAAACAATTGTTTTTTATTCTTGTCCCATATTACAAACGAGAACATTCCTCTAAGCCTATTTAGTATATCCTTGCCGTATTCCTCATAGCCCACAAGAATAACTTCAGTGTCTGTGTCTGTATGGAAGGTGCGCCCTTTGGCTATAAGATCTTTTTTTATGTCATTATAGTTGTAAATTTCCCCATTAAACATAATGACCTTTGAATTATCCTGGCTATATATAGGCTGACATCCTTTTCAATATCAACAAAGCTAAGACGTCTGAAACCAAAAGCAACATAATCGTCCGTATAATAGCCTTCGCTGTCAGGCCCCCTGTGTATAATCTTATTACTCATTTCTCTAACTATATTTTCTCTTTTACTGATTGTTTCTGAGTAAAAGCCCGTAAATCCGCACATAATAGCTCCTTACAAAATAAAATTACCGTAGTGCCACCTGATACACATTTTTTTAACGGCTATTAATTATACCATAATTTACAGAGTTTGTATATTTAAGGATAAGGCAGAAAAACAGAACCCTGTGCACTTATCTTACCGAGGCTTGGTCTGGGTTCTGCTTTTTATTTTTATATATTATATTGTTTGTTCAAAGGGCTTTGATATATCAAAATGACCCATAAGTGACTCTGCTTTTTCTCCATCGACTAGAAACTGGACTCTATCAACCTCTTCAAGCTCCAAGAGAGTTGCTACAATCTGGTTTATTGTAAATGCTTCCTGCATAGATCCACCTTGGAGACCTTCTGATGAGAAGTTGACATTTGCAGTTGTGTCTTCAAAGCTAACATCAAGTATCTTCACTGTATCTGGTATAAGGGTAACCAGCTCTTGATTTTCAGGGCCCTCTACAAGCTCGAGAATCAAAGTCTTTGCAAAGCTATTTTCCTTTACCTCTATGCTTCTGTCCTCAGGGATAAGCTTTTCAAGTTCTTCATTACCGGTAAGGACGTATTCTTTGTTTGCGAAGTACAAAACAGCGCTATAGCTTCCTTGGTCGGCGGGCTTCTTAGGCGTACAAGCTCCTAGCATAAGTACCATTAATAGTGCCATTATAAGGCTTATTGATTTTTTCATAAAACCTCTCCTTTGTTTTGTATTATAATCTGCCACTACTATTATACCTCAAACAAAAGTAATTTACTCATGTTTTTGTTATTTTACAAATTAGCATCCTCAAAAATGGATTTTAAAATGAGTCCGGCACAATACCGGACTCATTTTGACCAGCCTCTTTCCTGCCTATCTGAGGGAATCTTAGCTATTCTAAAATCGCTTTTCTATTTTTCTTTTAAATATAGCTGATAAGGCTCTGCCCAGTAAGACATTACATCTGTTTCAGGGTCAAGGCTTATACTAACTGAGCTAAATGTAAGCATTACCTCTATGGCCTGATTTTCTATCTTTAGGGTCATATCCTCAAAAGTAGGATTTTGGTCCATACCAGACCCTGGCGGATACTTTTCTATTATTCTATCAAAATATATATTCATATCCTGCTCAAGAATTAACTCTTCCCCGGACATTATTCTCAAGACAGGTATCCTATTTGCAGGCATATCCCAATAAATGGTGTAATCCCTCTTGATCCCCTCTATAACAACATCCTGCGCTTTGCTACCTGTCATATTTACAGCCCAATTATAGCTGCTTATATCAATGCTTCCGGACGGCATATAGAGGTAGGTTCCAATATAGGCTCCAGGCTCAAAGTCAGGCCTTGGCCATGTCTGGTCAAATCCCAGCTTCTTTTTAAATACTGAGCTTTCACCCAGTCTTTTGTCAAACCAGTCTGGGAGCTTCTTGTCTGTAAAGCCTGAAATAAAGCTAACGGCATCTGTAACCTTTATCCTGGTAGCTTCATCAGGCTCTGTCTTTGCCGGAATAAGAACTCCCTCTACAAGAATATTCTCGGTAACAAGGATATTCTCAAGACGATTCACCTGAAGGGTCATAGGTAATTTGTAATAACCAATTACAGGCACAACCGCTATAATTGAAAGAGCACAAATCAATATAGCTATTTTATTGTGGGCTTTATCCTTAAGGACTATAAGAAGCAGGATAGATATAACTGCAAAGATCCATGTCAGTATAAAGGCATACTCTGTTGTCTTAAGCCCCCATTCATTGAGCTGGATAAAGAGGGCCCTTGCTTCAAAGGCTAGAATTATAAGGGCTGTAAAAGGATATATTTTTTTGTAGAATTTTGCAAGGTTAGATTCATAATGAGTCACCATAACATGAAGCCATATCCCCACAAAGGCATAGCTTGTTGCAATTCCAGATAGCCTTGTAAACCTGACCTCCTCATCTACAACTATAGTTTTTGCAGACCATAGAAGCAAGACTATAGTAAGAGCCAGGGCAATAGGAACCAAAATATACTCAAGGAGAATTTCTATAAATTTTGGCTGCTTTTGGGCCAGGTCTCTTTTCTCGTCCTCTGCGTCCTTGGCAAAATCAGGAAAATAGCCGGTAAATATGGCATATGCGACAAAGCCTACTACTGTCGCAATGTACATGTAGACCTTGGAGCTCATATCCCTATAAAGAAGACCCTGGATCGCTCCAGCAACTGCAGAAGCGCCTCCCTCTAAAACTCCCCCATAGAGGAGGGCAGTAAAAAATGCCTTATGCTCCATAAAAAGTGATTTTGAAAAATCAGACTTCTCTCTGGGATATCCACCTATAACAATAAAGGCTATAAAGCTGATAAGCATGGCCACGCTTATTCTGGCCGCAGCAACATCTGTTACCCTGACAATCCGGCTGTAGGCCTCGTCTGGCTTTGTCCCTCCAAATAAATAAAGGAGGATAAAGGCAAGGCCTGCCGCAATAAGGGTAGCGCTATTAGCTGCCACAAATGTCTTTTTATCGTTGTATTTGGCCTTTACTCCAGCCACGGCTGCAAGCCCAAAAATTGCTCCAAAGGCAAAGGAGAGATGCAGGCAGTTAAACAGAAAATTGTATGCTTCCTGCTGGGGCCAGTCAATTTGGATTCTAATCATAGTTACAATAGCAAAGGCAAAGGCACTCAGCATAGCCGCAGGAAATTTTTGGAATGACTGGACTGCTCCACTTGCCACCTGAACTACCGATTTTTTAAAAGTGCTCATAATCCACCGCCAATCTAATATTTTATATTTACTGTTTAGATTATACCCTATTTTTGTCAAATAATTTATGGCCAGCATTACATTTTAATTACAAAAAACCGGTGCAGCCTCCTGCACCGGTAAAGTAAACTCTTTTTAATTATTCACAAAGTACTTATATACTGCTTCTATACTTGTCTTGTAAAGAACGAAGGCTACAAGGATAGGAGTTACATATTTAATCATAAATCTGTAATAGCCTTCAAATCTAAAAGGCATTCCATTTTGTTTTACTTCTTCGACAATCATGTCCGGCTTCCACCTCCAGCCAACAAGGAGGCACATTATAAGGGCTCCAAGAGGCATCATGGTATATTCTGCAATGAAGTCAAAGGTATCCAGGAAGTCCATTCCCATAAGGGGTTTAACGTGGGATAAAACTCCAAAGCCAAGCGTTACCGGTATGCCTAGAAGGAATACTCCAACTGTTGCCATTAGGGTAGTTTTCTTTCTTTCCATTCCCTTTGTATCTATAAAGAAGGCACATACAACCTCAAGAAGGGCAATAGATGATGATATTGCTGCGAAGAATACGAATATAAAGAAGAGGAGGCCGAAGAAGCTCCCGAACATCATTGAGTCAAATACCTGCTTGAGAGTTATAAACATAAGTCCAGGCCCGGCTGAAGGGTCTAAATCAAAGGCAAAAACAGCCGGCATTATAGCTACACCTGCTAGTATTGCCACCATTGTGTCTAAAACAGGGACTATAATAGCACTTTCCTCAATCTTTTGGTCCTTACCCAGGTAGCTTCCATATACTACTGTTATCCCCATTCCAAGTGAAAGGGAGAAGAACATTTGGGCAAGGGCTGTAGAAGCCACACTAACTGTTGATTCCATGCTAGAGAATACAGAAAAATCCGTTTTAAACATAAAGGCAAAACCTTCAAAAGCTCCTTGAAGATAAACAGACCAAACGATAACTATTCAAAGAATTAAAAAGAGAAACGACA
>JBDHVO010000119.1:0-4394 GCA_039809675.1 Proteocatella sp. | reverse complement strand
ACGGCGACCTAACCCTTGACAGATTAGCTGTAGTCCTGGGTGCCTGCGGAAACGACTGCCACTACCAGATTCTTGAGGCTATAAGAAAGAATTTAGCAGGCCAGGCTGTAGAAATCCTTGAAACCGTTATAAACAACGGGACAGAAGGCCGGATCTTCCTGCTTGACTTTATAAGATACCTGAAAAATATAATCCTCTTTAAAAATAAAGCTTTAGACGACCAGGACTTTGAAAAGGCAGCCTCCCTTGTCACAGATAATGTAGCCGCTTACATTATGGAAGACCTGTCTCTTGCCATAAATGCCATGAAAAACAGCCCCGCCCCTGAAATGCAAATGTTTGCATCCGTGGTCGGACTTGCCGGAGCAGACTTCGAAAACATAGGAGCCTACAGGTCCATACCCGAAAATATAAAGACCCAGCTTGCCGGCCAAAGGCTTGAGCTTCTTGAATTAAAAAAAGAGCTGGCCCTGCTAAGGTCTCAGCTGGATAACCTTCATACTTATCCACAAAATTCTGTTGATAAGTATGGTTTTTCTGTTGATAAGTCCGTGAAAGCCTCTGAAAATTCCCCTAATATTGGCGGATATTTATCCACAGATACGCCTGTAGCCCTGGTTGCACCTGAGGAAATTTCTGCCGCAGGCAGCCCTGCCATAAGCCCTGAGGAGGAAGAGGCTATTAAGGCCATTCAAGGCCTGCTACCGGAGCTGAAAAAAAGGCTCAAGGCCATGCAGAAGGTTAATATTTCATCCCTTCTCGATATGGCTGAGCTTAAAAGGTTTGTTGAGGGTAATTTATTTTTTGTGTATTCAGAGGACAAAAAGGGCATCCTTAAAATCATGCTAAATACAAGTCCAAACGACTATATAGACCCGGTGCTTTCCGAGCTTTACAAGAAAAAACTCGTAAGCCGCTTTATTAGTGAAGCTGATTTGACTGCCATAAAGGACGACTCCCTCAGCCCTCTTATTGATAAAATAAACCAGGCTTTCCCTGATATAGACTTAAATATAGAATAAATTTTTCTTATTATTAAATCATTTATTATTTTTAAGTTATTTATTAATTTTGTATTTACAATATTTTATATTATGCTATAATAAATCTTGCAGATGATAAGGATCTGCTTTTAAAAAAACCTTATTAATATCCCTAAAACATCGAGTCCCCCACTCGATGTTTTCCTTTTTATGATATATACTTAATAACATCAAGTTGTATTTTATAGCAAACACAAGACATTGTATTTAAGGGGAGTAAAAATGAACTATATAGATAAATTAAGGATTGGTGACTCTATAGGTATTTTTTCACCATCTTCACCTATTACATATTCGTGTCCTAAAAGATTTGAACGAGCAAAAGAATATTTGCAAGAAAAAGGATTTAAGATTATAGAAGGAAATCTTACAGGAAAACATGATTTTTACAGGTCTGGAAGCATTAAAGAAAGAGCAGAAGAGCTAAATGAATTAATTAGAAATCCAGAAGTAAAGTGCATTATGTCTACAATTGGAGGAATGAACTCAAATTCCATTCTTCCATATATAGATTATGAAGCCTTTAAAAGGAATCCTAAAATAATAATAGGATATTCTGATGTTACTGCAATTTTACTTGCTATATATGCACAAACTGGAATAAGTACATATTATGGACCTGCATTGGTGGCTTCCTTCGGAGAATTGCCACCTTTTGCTGACTCTACCTATAAGTATTTTAAGGAAGCTACTATGGATACTACAAAAACTCCTTATGTCTTTGGAACACCTGAATATTGGACTGACGAGTACATTAATTGGGAAACGCAAGATAGAAGTAAGGAGAAAAGGAAAAATAAGTGGATAACAGTTTGTGATGGTGTTGTCAGGGGCAGAGTTATAGGCGGAAATTTGAGCACAATTCAAGGAATATGGGGCAGTAAGTATATGCCCGAAATAAAAGATGGAGATATACTCTTTATAGAAGATTGTTTAAAGGATATTGCAACAATAGAAAGGAGCTTTTCTTTTTTGAAGGTGAATGGTGTCTTTGACAGGATTTCTGGAATAATCCTTGGAAAACATGAGTTGTTTGATGATTTAAAAACAGGTAGAAAACCATATGAAGTACTATTAGAAGTGCTAGGGGATACAAAGCTGCCCTTCATTGCAGATTTTGACTGCTGTCATACCCATCCAATGTTGACCCTGCCTATAGGGTGTGAGGTTGAACTAAATGCTACTGAAAAAAAAGTATCAATTGTAGAGGATTGGTCTAAATAAAGGTGGATTTCATTATTTCCTAAATTCACGAGATAAGGGAACTTTTTACAAGTTCCCTTTAAGATGGTTTATTCTAAAAATTCCTTGCCATATATTACCTGTCCACTAATTCCTTCCAAGGCATTTTCTTCAAGCTCTAAAGCCATAAAGGCTTCATCTGGAACCTCAAAGGGGGCCTTTATTCCCCACAGGCTTGCAGGCTTAAAGCCAAATTTAGGATAATACTTATCGTGTCCAAGAACAATTACTGATTTGAAACCCTTCTCTCTTCCTATCCTTAGACCCTCATTTATTAACCTGCTTCCAATACCCCTGGACTGATATTCAGGCAAGACTGAAACAGGTGCCAGGGCCAGGGATTCATATATATTTTCCCCGTTTTTTATAAGGATTTTTGTAAACATTATATGGCCTACAAGCTTTTCTCCCTCTTCTGCAACAAGGGAAAGCTCCTCTATAAAGTTCTTGCCTTTTCTTAGATTAGCCACTAGTATATGCTCCCTATGGTCTGTATGCTCAGCATTTTCAAAGGCTTCTTTAATCACTCCCTCTGACAGCTTATAGTCCCTTTCTTCTTCTTGTCTAATTGTCATTTTCATTTACTTCCTCTATCATTATTTCTTCAAAAATAACCACAATTTCAGGGTCAAACTGGCTGCCAGAATTCTTGATAATTTCTTCAGCCGCCTCCCTAGGGTCTATAGCTTCTTTGTAGCTTCTGTTATTAGTCATGGCATCATAGGCATCAACAACCGCCAAAATCCGGCATGGCAGGGGGATTGAATCTCCTGCCAGGCTGTTGGGGTAGCCCTTTCCATCCCACCTCTCATGGTGGGAAAGGATGAGATTAGCAATTGGCGCCAGCTCGGGTATTGATTTTGCTACCCTGTAGCCTATTTCAGGATGGGTTTTCATTACGCTCCATTCCTTATCTGTAAGCTTACCAGGTTTTTGAAGGATGTGGGAGTCTACCCCTATCTTGCCTATATCATGGAGGAGAGCAAGAAGTGATAGATCATTTAGCTCCCTTGCCGAAAGCCCCAGCCTCCTGCCAATCATGTGGGAGTAAGACTCCAGCCTGCGAGAATGTGCTTCTGTTTCATTGCTATTTTCAAAAAGACTGGCCAAAAGAGAATTCAGTATGCTGTTTCGATAGCTCTGACCCTCCAGCAGCTTGTGGTGGTACATATTTTCCTCTGCCACCCTGAGAAGCTCATCAAAGCTATGCCTTACCTTTGTTTTCATGGAATAGCCCATTGAAATACTTGAATTCAAAATATTTTTCCCTGCATTAAGGCTGGTGTTTTTTATCTTATCTATAACGGTCTCCGCCACTTCCTTCTGAGTTTTGGGCATAAATATTACAAATTCATCTCCGCCCCACCTGGCCACCAGGTCTTGCGCTCTGGCAGACTCCCTCAGAAGCTTAGCTGCATTTTTTATAAGCTCATCTCCAATCTCATGGCCAAAAACATCATTGGTAAGCTTGAGACCATTTAAATCCGCCATGATAACCACAAGGGGCATATTTTCCTCCCTATCCAGGTCAAACATTGCCTTTTCTATGTACCTCCTGTTCGGCAGGCCTGTAAGGTGGTCATGATAGCTCTGGTACTCTATCTTCTCCTTATATTCTTTTTCCTGGCTTATATCGCGAAATACCATAACTACTCCCTGGATTCCGCCATCCTTGGTCTTGATGGGGGCTGCACTGTCAGCTATAGGAATAAAGCTGCCAAAAGCATCAAGGAGCTCAGTATCGTCTGCCAGCACTGCAGGCTCGCGAGACTCCAAAACGGAGTATACAGGGCATATAAACTTGCTTCCCAGGCGTTTGTTTCTAAGCCTGAAAACCTCACCAAATTTTTTGCCTGTAGCCTCCCCCTTTTGCCAGCCAGTGATTGCTTCAGCTCTGGGGTTCATCTCTGTAATTATTCCATTTTTATCAGTTGCCACAACCCCGTCGCCTATTGAATCAAGAGTTACCCTTAATAGCTCCTTTTCTACTATAATAATTTGCTCTAACTTCTTTATTTCAGTAATGTCCTTGCTTATAAAAAGAAGATACCTCCTGACCATGAGCCCGTAAAGTGGGTTTAATTCGCTTTGGAGTATTGCGCTTCCGAA
>JBDHVO010000118.1:0-4397 GCA_039809675.1 Proteocatella sp. | reverse complement strand
TGATTGATGCGTTTATAAAGAAGTATGACGAAAAAAAAGGCTCGCATAATTATACAATCCTAAGTATAGCCCATGCAAATGCACCAGAAAAAGTTGACCTTATATTAAACGAATTAGATGGTAAAATAACCTATGACAGAATTGTAATAACAGAGATTGGTCCTCTAATGGGGACTTATACAGCAGAAGGCGCGGTTTTAGTGTCGATTCTGTAAAGTGGGGTTTGATTAATTCCATATAAAGTGATAATATTAATTTCTTTTGGGAATATATCTGTTGTGATAGAACAGGTATATTTCTTTTTAAATTAATATTTTAATAATCAGGTAAAATATTGGCTATTTTAAAAATTTGTAGTAAAATTAAGAATGGTCGATTAGGAGGAATATGTTAGATAATAAGATAATAGAAAAAATCCAAAATAGAAGAGTATTTGGAATTATATCCCACCCGGATGCAGGTAAAACAACACTCACTGAAAAACTGCTTCTACATGGCGGAGCTATTAGGGAAGCAGGGACTGTCAGTGGCCAGAAGAATACAAAGTTTGCAAAATCAGACTGGATGGAGATTGAGAAAAAGAGAGGAATCTCAGTTACGTCTTCAGTTATGCAGTTTGAATATGGCGACAAGGTTGTGTCTATTATGGACACTCCTGGACACAATGATTTTGGAGAGGATACATATAGAGTTCTAACTGCTGTTGATTCAGCTGTTATGGTTGTTGATGCTGCAAAGGGGATTGAGTCTCAGACAAAAAAATTATTCGCAATCTGTAAAAAGAGAGAAATACCGATTTTCACATTTATTAACAAGCTTGACAGGCAAGCAAAGGACTCCCTTGAACTGATAGAAGAGCTTGAATCGGTCCTAGGGATAGACGCAGTTCCAGTTACTTGGCCTATTGGAAGTGGCCTACAATTTGAAGGTATCTATGATATTCAGAAAAACAAGGCCTACTTATACAAAAAAAAGCTTGAGATTAATTTGTCAGAAGATGGCTTATATAAAGATGATCTTGAAGGACTTATACATCCGCAAAACCTGCAGGACCTTAGGGATCAGATAGAGCTTATTAAGGGGGCGGGGAACGAATTTAATAGGGATCAAATAAAATCAGGGAAGCTAACCCCTGTATTTTTTGGTTCAGCACTAGCTGATTTTGGTGTTACAATGTTTCTTGAGTATTACCTTGATTTGGCTCCATCTCCTGGGAACAAAAAAACTACCGATGGAGAAATATCCCCTTATGATGATAGATTTTCAGGGTTCATATTTAAAATACAGGCAAATATGAATTCAGCCCACAGGGACAGAATTGCTTTTCTTAGAATCTGTTCAGGAGTATTTGAAAGGGGAATGACGGTTCAACTTTCTCGAAATGGTAAAATAATGAAACTAAGCCAGTCAACCCAGCTTATGGCAAATGATAGAGATATAATAGATACTGCCTATGCAGGTGATATTATAGGAATTTATGATTCTGGAAACTATCAGATAGGCGACACCCTTGTCGAAGGCAAGGATAAGCTCCTGTTTGAGCCCCTACCGACATTTCCGCCAGAGCTTTTTGCAAGAGTTAGTCCTGTTCATGTTATGAAGGCCAAACACTTTAGGAAAGGCGTAGAGCAGCTGGCCCAGGAGGGGGCAATACAGGTCTACCATACAAAATATAATGATATTATACTGGGAGCAGTAGGGGAATTACAGTTTGAGGTGTTTGAATATAGGCTAAAGCACGAATATAATTCGGACATATACATGGAAAGAATGGACTATTCTGTTGCAAGATGGGTTAAGAATGAAGACGAAGAAAAACTTGAGAAATTGTCGAACTCAAGAAGTACCCTTGTATTTGATCATTATGAACGGCCGGTTATGTTGTTTGCAAACCAATTTACCCTAGATAGATTTGCAGAAAAAAATGAAGATATTAATTTAATTGAAGCAGCTAATGTAAATCATGAATTTGGGAATGAATCTTAGGAGGAAAAATGGGCAGAATAGGTAATATAGTAAATAGAAAAAATAAACAGGATTCAAAAAGAGCTCAAGTCTTTACTAAATATGCAAGAGTAATTAGTGTTGCTGCTAAGGAAGGTGGAGGAGATCCAGATTATAACTCCGCTTTAAAAATAGCTATTGATAAGGCAAAATCAATGAATATGCCAAATGACAATATTGACAGGGCTATAAAAAAAGGAGTAGGCGGCGGAGACGGCGAAAACTATGAGCATATAACTTATGAAGGTTATGGTGCAGGTGGAGTAGCTGTTATAGTAAATGCCCTTACTGATAATAAGAATCGAACAGCTGGTAATGTACGCTATTACTTTGACAAAAATGGCGGTAACATGGGCACAAGTGGTTGTGTAAGCTTTATGTTTGACAAAAAGGGAGTAATATTTGTCGAAAAAAACGAAAAGCATGAAGAAGATGAGATAATGGAAATTTCATTGGAAGCAGGGGCTGAGGATTTCATTGCAGACGAAGAAGGCTATGAAGTTATTACAAGCCCTGAAGCCTACCAAGGCGTTGTTGATGCCCTTACTGCTAATGGCATCGAAATACTATCAGCAGAGATTAGTATGCTACCACAGACTTATACTGCTGTAGATGAAGAACATGCTAAAAAAATTGAAAAAATGATAGATTTATTTGAAGAAGACGATGATATACAGGAAATTTTTACAAATATTGAGAATTAGCGAGGGTTATTATGCAACTAACGATGATGACAGACCTTTACCAGCTGACTATGTCCAATGGATATTTTTTAAAGGGTGAAAAAGACAAACAAATGGTGTTTGATGCTTTTTTTAGGGAAAATCCAAGCGATGGTGGCTATGCTATTGTGTGTGGGATAGACCAGGTTATAGACTATATAGAGGCTCTCAATTTTAGTGAAGATGATATTATATATCTGGCATCTTTAAAACTGTTTGATCCAGATTTTTTAAACTATCTGAGGGACTTCAAATTTACAGGAGAAATATTTGCCGTTGAGGAGGGGACTATATTGTTCCCTAACGAGCCTATGTTGAGAGTAAAGGCTAATGCAATTGAAGCTCAGATTATTGAAACTGCCCTACTAAATATACTAAACTCGCAGACCTTGATTGCAACAAAGGCATCAAGAATTTGTCAGGCTGCAAAAGGAGCTCCAGTAATGGAGTTTGGCCTGAGAAGAGCTCAGGGGGCTAGCGGAGGAGTATATGGCGCAAGAGCTGCTTACATCGGCGGTTGTGTTGGAACATCAAATGTTCTAACTGGCAAAATGTTTGGGGTTCCTGTAATGGGAACCCATTCCCATAGCTGGGTTCAAAAATTCGATTCAGAACTTGAAGCTTTTAAAACATATGCAGAAATATATCCTGACAGCACTACCCTTCTTATTGATACCTATAATACGCTAAAGAGCGGTCTTCCAAACGCTATATCGGTATTTAAGGATTTAAGAGAGAAGGGTCATAAGCCTGTTGCTGTGAGATTAGATTCTGGAGACATTGAATACCTATCAAAAATGGTAAGGAGAGCGCTAGATGCTGAAGGCTTTACGGCTGTTGGAATTGTAGCCTCAAATGACCTTGATGAATACAAGATAATGGATTTGAATCAGCAAAACGCTCAGATTACATCCTGGGGGGTTGGAACAAAGCTAATAACATCTAGTGACCACCCTTCGCTTGGAGGCGTATACAAGCTGAGTGGAGTTGAGGAGGATAGCGTTATTGTACCTAAAATAAAAATATCTGAGTCCCCTGATAAAATCAATAATCCAGGATATAAACAGGTATTAAGAATCAGTGACAAGGACACAGGTATAATGGAGGCTGACCTTATTATATTAGACGGTGAAGAGATAGATACAAAAAAACCTCTTACCATTTTCCATCCAGTATATACTTGGAAAAAGCATACATTTGAAAACTACTCTGTCGAGGAACTGCTTAAACCACTCTTTATAGATGGCAAACTCGTGAGAGCAAAAAAAACCACTAAAGAATATAGAGAGTACGTGGATAATCAAAAAAGTAAGATGTGGGAGCAATATAAAAGATTAACTAATCCCGAGGTATACAAGGTTGACCTTTCTGAAAAGCTATGGAATTTGAAACAGGATATGATAAACAACGAAAAAAAGAAATACTAGAGCTTGCTAAAATAATTTCGCACCTGCCATAAATACGGCAGGTGTATTTTATTATAACACCAGATAGTACCGGATATTTTGTGATATAATAGTTATAAATTGAAACGGAAGGTATTTTATGCAGAATAAATTTACGCACCTCCATCTCCATACGCAATACTCCCTCTTGGATGGGTTTACAAAGATAACAAGCCTTATGCAAAAGTGCAAAGATCTTGGAATGGATTCAGTAGCAATAACGGAT
>JBDHVO010000117.1:0-4400 GCA_039809675.1 Proteocatella sp. | reverse complement strand
AAAATTTGAGTATTTGTATATAAAGGCTTAAGTTTATCTCTGCTTTGCCGATAAAAAATTAGAGATAATCGTTTACAGCTTTAAGATTCAGGAGGAAAGCCATGAAGGGGAATAACACAATACTCAGATATATATCTATATTGACTTACCTGCTTCTTGCAGGGAGCGTGCTAAAGCTTTCAAGGGATGCCTATAATGCAGACCTTGTAAAGACAGCCCTGGTGCTGACAATCCTTGTAGGCTGCACGTTTGTAAGGCTTTTTCTGAAGAAGAATTTCTTGCAGCGGGGAGAGGTGGCAATCTCCTTTAATTCTATAGCTGACGGCTCTGCAGTAGATGCAGGCCAAATTCAAAATAGAGGCATTTCTACTTCAAACAACAGCTCTGTTGCCTGATACAAGCAAGGGTGGGAGGTCTTAGGGCCTCCTTTTTAGTTTGATAAAGGGAAGAGGGTTCCTGCCTTATAAAAATAATAAAACTGGAGGAAAGATGAAAAGAATTATTGATATGTTTTTTAAAGTGGCAGCAGGCGGAGCTGGCATAGGATTTTTGATCATGGCCTTTAAGGCAAAGACCAGCTCTGGGGATATAAAAGCTTACAGCCAGGCTCTGACCCTTGGATTTTTTACTCTTGGTTTTTGGCTCCTAAGCCTTGTCAGGACCTATATTTATAAAGGGCAGCTTGTGGCATCCATGGAGGATATAGCATCTGGCAATCTGGCAAAAAAAGTAAGCGGTCATGGTGAATATGCTGTTATAGGCAGGGCAGCTGCAGCTATTAATAAAAACACAAAATCAATCCTGTCAGAAACCAGTGAAATGGCCCAGACAATAATGAGCCTTAGCGCTGATATAAATGAAACCATCAGGCAGGAGGAAATAGCTACAAACCAAATAGCCACATCCATTCACGAAATGGCCCAGGGAACCAATGAGCAGCTAGAGGCTACTCTGAGAATAAGAGACAATATGAATGAGATTCTTTTGAATTCAGAGAATATAAACAATAACTCTGACTCAACCCTCCTCTTGGCTCATGAAATGAGTGAGGTTGTAGGAAAAAACACAGAGGTTTTTGGCTATGTTATTGATAAGCTAAGGAGCAATGCTGAATCCAACGAAAGAATCCTGCATAGAATAGAGGATCTGCAAAAGGAAGCAAAAAAGATAAATGAAATAACCAATGCAGTTACAGAAATAAGTGATAAGACCAATATCTTGTCCCTTAATGCCTCAATAGAGGCTGCCAGGGCAGGAGAGCACGGCAGAGGCTTTGCAGTTGTTGCTGAGGAGGTAAGAAATCTGGCCCAGCAATCTGCAGGTGAAGCCAAGCAGATTAAGGCTATAGTAGATTCCATCAATATAGCCATAAGAGAAATTGCAGATGATTCAAGGAGCAGCTTTTCGAATATACAAGGTGATATAGAATATGCGGATAAGTCTAAGCAGAGCAGCGAGCTGATGGTTGAATCAGCAGGTAAGACCTATGAATCAATTGAAAAAATAAAGCAGAATTCATCCAGTACCTACGACATTATAAGCTCAACTACCTCCTTGTTCGACCAAATAACTGAAACAACCAGAAAATCAGCAGCTTTTTCTGAGCAGGTATCAGCTGCCACCCAGGAGCAGGCGGCCTCAATGACTAATTCCCTGGAGATAGTAAAAAACCTTATGGGTATGGCTGCAAAATCTGAGGAAGGAATAAAGGCCCACATAAGCAAAATAGTAATAACGGATAAGATGAAAAAAGATATAAGCGGAGCCTTTTCGGTGCTGGAAGCAATAGCAAGTGAAATATCCTCAAAAAATGCAGATATAGGAACCTTCTCTGAAAGACTGAAATTTTTCAAGGAAAGGGAGGATATGGCTGAATACATTGGAATACTGGACAGGAAAGGCTATATGGTCAGTGCCGCTGATCCGATAGACAAAAGCAACAATATGTACGGCCACAGACCGTATTTTATGGAGGCTATCAAGGGTAATAGATTCCAGTCAGAGCCTTACATATCAAATGTAACCTTTGGTTACTGCATTGCGATTGCAATACCCTATAAAAAACCAGATGGTCGAATCGATGGAGTAATAATGGCAGACATAAGTCTTGAAGGCTAGTCAAGAGGGCAGACGCCCTCTTTTTTGTTGCTTCTAATCCTCTTGCCTATAACAAAAGGCTCTTAAGATATGATACAATAAAAATAGTTATTATAGCGGACGCCACTAGGAGGGATGAATGTTAAAAATTTATACATCGAGATACAACACCTTAGTAGAGGATACTATGTTTCAGCTTGGAACAAAGGAACATAGAGAAAAGACCCCAGTCTATATGCTGGTGCCTGAGCAATACACTCTTCAAAACGAAATTAAGCTTATGGAGCATATAGATGAGAAGGCTGTTTCAGATATAAAAATCATGAGCTTTCAAAGGCTGGCTCTTGAAGCTCTGGCAAAAAAGGGTGGCCTGAAACGAACCCATATTGATACCCTGGGCAAGATTATGGTCTTAAAAAACATTCTTTATAAAGCCAAGCTTACTCTCTACACAGACTCTGCAGACAAAGAAGGTTTTGTCCAGGCCCTGCTCAATCAAATAGCTGAACTAAAAAGAAGTATGATAAGCCCTCCCATGTTGCTTGACCTGGCAGAGCGTGTAAGAACCCATGGCCTGCTCTATGAGAAGCTTAAGGACCTATCCTATATATACGAAGAAATGGACAAGCTTCTGGGCAATAAGTATGTGGATAACGAAGACCGGCTGGGCCAGCTGTCTGAAATAAAGGATATGGACCACTTGGCGGATGTAAAAATCCTTATATACGGGTTTTTGGATTTTACAGCCATAGAGCTTGAAATTATTAAGAATCTACTGAATTCAGGAGTAGAAGTAAGCCTGGGCCTATGTCTGGATGAAGGCTCAGATGAGGAAGTGTTTTCAACAAGCCTGAAAACAAGGTGGCAAATAGAAAATATAGCAGCTGACAATAATATTAAAATAGAAAAAATCCTTATAAAAGATAATCCCCCAGAAGGCCAGACCAGGCAAAGGGAGGCTATAGGCTTCTTAGGCAAAAACCTTTTTAGAACCCTCCCCCAGGCCTCAGACCAGGAGCCGGAGGGGCTCTATATATACGGGGCCCATTCTTTGGATGAGGAAATCCATAATATCGCCAGAGATATTGCAGATAAGGTGGTCAGCGGGGGCTACAGATACAATGATTTTATGCTTGTAAGCAGCCAGGGAGACTTATATAATCCCATAGTAAAGCAGGTTTTTAGCCAGTATGACATCCCTGTATTTATTGATGAAAAAAGGGCTATAAGCAGCAGCCCCATAATTAAAACCATCCTGTCGGCCCTGAATCTCCTGGGGGAGGAATTTAAGCTCGAGGATATAATAGTCTTTCTTAAAAGCGGCTTTACTGACCTGGAGGCCTATAAAATATATGTCTTTGAAAACTATATGCTAAGGCGAAAGCTCAAGGGGAGGATGTTTTTTGAAGACAAGTACTTTCAGCCCAAAAACCAGCTGAATGAAAAGCAAAAAGGGGAGCTTGACCTTGTAATGGAGGTAAGGAGCTATCTACTTGGAATATTTGGGGAGGCCAGTGAAAAAACAAAGGGAGACCATACAGCCAGGGAATTTGCCGAGATTTTACTGGAAATTCTTGATAAGATAAATATGCTCCAAAAAATAACAGCCTTTATTGAAGGCCTTCGCCAAAACAGCCTTCTGGACGAAGCCAACGAAAACAACCAGGTTTGGAATATTGTAGTTAGGATTATGGAGCAGGCTGTAGAGATTTTTGAAGAAGAAGCCATGGATATAAAAAGCTTCAGGGGCTTGTTTTTTGAGGCTGTCAAGGCCCATAGGCTGGCAGTAATTCCCCCCTCCTTGGATCAGGTAGTAATGGGGGATTTAAACAGGAGCCGAAGCACCAGTAAAAGAGTCTTATATCTTTGCGGGGTAAACTCAGGCGCTATACCCAAGGCCTACAAGGAAAGCTCTATTCTTACCCAAGAGGAAAAGCTCGTGATAGGAGGCTCTGGTGTAGACCTGCCGTCGGAAAAAAATGCGGTTTTGTCCAATGACCTCCTTACCCTTTATATTCTTGTTGACTCGGCCAAGGACCAGCTATCCTTTAGCTACTCAACGCAAGGGGGCAAATCCCCGGCTATTCTCCTTGACCAGGTGGCAGATGTATTCCCAAAGATAAAAACAGCAACGCCCGGCGAAATAAGGCAACAAGACCTTGTGACAAGTCCCAGAGCCACTGTGGATACAATGGCAAGGAGGCTAAAGAGTCAGGGAGGAGATGCTTCTGTCTGGCTTCAGGTGCTTGATTGCTACCTGAAGAATGATGCAACAAGGCCCATGGCAGAGATTGCTCTTTCGG
>JBDHVO010000116.1:0-4418 GCA_039809675.1 Proteocatella sp. | reverse complement strand
ACAGCAAACAGGAGGGCACCTGGGTGGACATGGGAAAAATCTCGATGGCCTTAGCGCCATTATGGTTAACCACGAGCATACAGACCATGTTAAGGCCGTTGGGATTTTAAGCAGGAAATTTGATGCCCCAATTTACGCAACTGCCAAAACCTGGGAGAATATGGAGGCTGGTCTTGGCAAGGTTTCTGGCAAAAATATAAGAGTTTTCAAAGGGGGGGACGCTCTCGAGATAGGCTCTATGAAGGTGGATACCTTTTCTATAAGCCATGATGCTGCAGATCCTGTAGGTTATTCATTTACCCAGGGCTACAAAAAAATCGCTATTGTAACAGATACTGGCCTGATAAGCAAGGAGATCTTTGAAAAAATCAAGGGTTCTGATATAGCAGTGATTGAGTCGAACTATGATGAAGATATGTTATCTTTTTGCAGTTACCCGCCTACCTTAAAACGAAGAATAAGATCGGAATATGGCCATCTTAGTAATTCGGAGGCCGGTTACCTGGGGATAGCTCTGGTGAAATCAGGAACAAAAAAATTGCTTCTGGCCCACCTTAGCAAGGAAAGTAACCTGCCCCAGCTGGCCTTTCAAACAGTAGGCTCCATACTAACATCCCACGGGATTACCCCGGAGGATGTAGGACTGGATGTTATACACAGGGGAAGAGTTTCCAGGCTGTATAACATCAAATAGCAGGAGGAAAATATGAAATCAACAAAGGCCCTGTCCCTTGCCCTCATAGGGGCAATTATTGGTAGTATGCTAACCTATATTTCCCTGCCTTTCTTTGTGCCGGAAGTAGAAAATCTGCTTACACCAACAAACTCTGACAAGGGGAATGTTACAATAAATGTAACCGGTAATTCCGACAACATCTATAAGGCAATAATAAAAAAATCCATGCCATCAGTTGTAGGCATTACAACTGTATCCTCACCGCTAAACTTTTTTGGCGGGGAAGAGATTACCCAGGGAGTAGGGACAGGAGTAATAGTAGACAAAAAAGGCTATATACTCACAAACTCTCATGTTGTTAATGACGGGACTGCCAGCCAGGTTACGGTGATGTTTGATGACGGTACATCGGCCCAGGCCCAGACTATTTGGAACGACAAGTCAATAGACCTGGCAATTGTAAAGGTTGATAAGCAGAATCTTACTGTAGCCGAGCTTGGGAATTCTGACAATGTCGAGGTCGGGGATATAGCCGTTGCCATAGGCAACCCCCTTGGTCTTGAGTTCCAAAGAACAGTAACAGAGGGTATTATATCAGGTCTTGACAGGACAATCAGCATTCAGGGTGCCGATGGTAGTGTCAGCCAGATGGAAAACCTAATCCAAACATCTGCAGCCATAAATCCCGGCAACAGTGGGGGCCCCCTTCTCAATCAAAATGGCCAGGTAATAGGAATCAACTCTGCCAAAGCAGGAGAAGGAGAAGGACTTGGCTTTGCTATACCAATAAATCTTGCCAAGCCTATCGTAGACCAGTTTATTGAAACAGGCTCCTTCCAAAAGGTAGTTTTAGGAGTTCAGGTTGTTGATGTTGTTACCTATCAGCAGATGATGAATGTCGATTTTGGCATAGACAAGGGAGTTATTATCATTAAAGTCGAGCCAGGCTCTGTTGCAGAGCTAAGTGGTATCCAGGTAAATGATGTAATAACCGATATGAATGGGCAAAAAATTGACACCAACCAGGACCTTCTAAAATATCTCTATCAGATAAAAAAGGGAGACCTTGTAAAAAGCAAGATCTGGCGCAATGAAAAAAATATAAACATTGATATTCAATTTTAAGAGGAGCCGGCCTGAAAGAGGGCCGGTTTCTTGTATGGAAAATTTAAAAAAGAGGAATTGTGAAATTAAAGATTACAGTATAAGAGAAATATGTTACTAATATTAACCTAAAATGAAATAATATTAAAAAAACACGAAAGAACTGGCATTTATGTCTACTTAGGTATATAATCCAATGCGTGATATGCGAAGGAGGTTTGTATGCAGGAAATCATTAAAGGCATAATCAGTATTGATAAGAAGGCAATTCAAAAGGAGCAGGAGTGCAGGGAATACCTGGAAAACCTGGATAACCATAGACAATCAAGGGTTTCTGAGTTAAAGGTGAGGTATGAATCAAGACTTAATCAAGAGATTCTTGACAAAAAAAACCGGCTTGATGCTGAGATTGAAAGTGAGAGTCTTAGGATAATTGATGAGGCCCGAAAGCAGAGAGATTCTGTTGAGGAGAGATTTAAAAAATTTGAGGAGAGGGTATCAGAGGATGCGTTTAGAATGATACTCAGAAACCTGGAGGATTAAATGGGCAGTCCTGGAAGATTTAGTGCCCTTAATACTAAAATCAAAGCTATGAACCCGGGGCTTGTTTCCAAGGCAAACTACAAGGTTCTTGAAAGCCTTGGGTCCGAAAGAGCCATAGCAAAATACCTCTATGAAAACACAAGGTTTAAGAGGGTATTTAGCAGCTACAACATAGAAAACCTGAAAAGGTGGGAGATAGAGCTTATTATTCTGAAGGAAATCATTGTTGATTTCAAAAAGCTAAGAACCTTTTTAGATATGGATTATAGAAGGTTTATGGATGCTCTTTTGTTCAGATATGAAGTAAGGGATTTGAAGCTAGTATTAAGGACAATATATAGGAAAGAAGACATAAAAGAACTGGGAGAACACATGATGCATGACAGGTCCCTGGAGCATATTGATTTTGATAAGCTCCTTGGATTAAGGTCTATCGCAGATGTTACAGCTCTTGCAAAAGGCAGTATATTTGAGGAGGCCTTTATATCTATTGATGCTGAGGATGTGAGCCGGATTGAGTTTCATATAGATATGGTTCTTGATGCCATATACTTTAGAGGCCTGATGAAATCTGCGGACAAGATGGCCAAGGAGGATGGGGACATCCTAAGGGAGGCTGTAGGTCTTATGATAGACCTTTTAAACCTGCAATGGATTTACAGGGCAAAAAACTATCACAAGATGCTGGATGAAGAGCTTTTGAACTACACCCTTTTGGGCGGGACTATAAGGTTTAAAAAGCTTAAGGAAATAATTTATTCCCAGGATTATAATAACCAGCTCAAGCTGTATGCCCAAAAAATCGGCTTCACCCTTGAGGAAAGTGATGACGAATACATGCAGATTAAGATGTATAGATTTTTCTTAAAAGAGCTGTCAAAAAATGCTAAGAAAAACCCCTTGTCCATAGCCCCCCTTATTTACTTTGTAAACAAGCTGGAATATGAGACCAGGGACATAATATCCATAATTGAAGGTGTAAGATACGCAGTAGAGGATACAGATAAATTACTTGTGAGAGGAGGGAATTAGATGGCAATAGACAAAATGCAGATGTTCAGCGTTGTTGCACCCCTATCCAATCTACACAGGATTCTTGGAGATATGGTCCTAAACGGCAAGGTGCATATTCAAAACAACACTATGGACAACTCCAGTGACAGTCTTACCATGAGCTATATAGAATCAAAGATGGATGAATCCTTTGAGCTTGGTAGTCTCAGGAAAATAAAGTATGAAAAAACAAATTTCAGAGAATTGAATGAAAATCTTCAGCACATTGCTACCAGCATAGGGATGAAAACAGAGCTAAGCCTTGATATTGGCAGCGATTATAATTATAGGGATTCAATTAAGAGAATCAAAGAAATTTACAACGCTGTCCTTCCCCTAAACAAAAGGATTGATGAGATAAACAATGAAATAGAGGAAAAGGAAATTTTTCTTGAAAGCATAAAATTCCTTGATGGGGCTGAGAATATTGATATTTCTGAAATGCGAAATATGAAGCATATCAATTATCATATAGGGACTCTGAGCAACGAGGGCAGGATAAAGCTAAGAGATAACTACGAAAATATCTCTGCGGTAATCCTCCACCTTGGCAGTGTCGAGGGGAGAGAGTCCTATCTTATATTTAACCCTGAAAGGTATGAGGCAGAAACCCAGAAGATACTTAAATCCTTAAACTTCAGAGAAATCAGTTTTCCTGCAAATGCAAACGGCAACGTGGCAAGGGTGTCTGAGTCAATGACCAAGGACATTAGAGAGCTAAAGGAAGTAATGCAGCGTCACCTTGACACAATAGCGGAGGTAAACAAAAACTACGAAAAGGAAATAGACGCCCTTTACACCAAGACCCTTATAGAAGAGAAGATTGAATCCATGCTCGACAATGTTTCAGTTACGGATAATTTTTTCTGTTTTTCGGCATGGGTACCGGCTTCTGTGGCAGGAGGCCTGAAAAACCAGCTTGAGGACGAGTATGCGGCAATTATTATCCTGAGCAAGAAGGCCAATGATGTAGATAAAAATATTATTCCGCCCACCAAGCTGAAAAATAATAAATTCATCAGGCCCTTTGAGGCTCTTGTAA
>JBDHVO010000115.1:0-4424 GCA_039809675.1 Proteocatella sp. | reverse complement strand
ATAGTATCTGGTCACGACCTTAGAGATTTCGAAATGCTTCTTGAGCAATCAAAGGACGCTGGAATAGATATCTACACCCACTCTGAGATGCTTCCGGCTAACTACTACCCAGCCTTCAAAAAATATGACCACTTTGTAGGAAACTATGGAAACGCATGGTGGAAGCAAAAAGAAGAATTTGAATCCTTCAACGGACCAATTCTTATGACTACAAACTGTATAGTGCCTCCAAAGGATAGCTACAAGGACAAGCTGTTTACTACAGGCTCTGCCGGATTCCCGGGCTGCAAGCATATCCCTGGAGATATTGGCCAGGAAAAAGATTTTAGTGAAATTATAGAAATGGCTAAGTCCTGCCAGCCTCCGGTAGAAATCGAAACTGGAGAAATAATAGGTGGATTTGCCCACAATCAGGTTATGGCTCTGGCTGACAAGGTTGTTGATGCAGTAAAGTCTGGAGCAATTAAGAAATTTGTTGTAATGGCAGGCTGTGACGGAAGACAAAAGGGCAGAAGCTACTACACTGAGTTTGCAGAAGCTCTTCCGACAGATACAGTAATTCTTACAGCTGGCTGTGCGAAATACAGATACAACAAGCTACCACTTGGAGATATTGGTGGAATTCCAAGAGTTCTAGATGCTGGTCAGTGCAATGACTCCTACTCGCTGGCAGTAATTGCTCTTAAGCTAAAAGAAGTATTTGGCCTTGATGATATCAACGAGCTTCCAATTATATATAACATAGCCTGGTATGAGCAAAAGGCTGTAATAGTATTGCTTGCTCTCCTTGCTCTGGGAGTTAAAAATATCCACTTAGGACCAACGCTTCCTGCCTTCCTTTCTCCAAATGTTACTGATGTTCTTGTAAAGAACTTTGGAATCGCGGGTAACAAGACAGTAGAAGAGGATATGGAAATATTCTTCAGCTAAGCCTGGGAATAAAACCAAAAACTATTTTGTAGCAAAATAAATATTTCAAAATTCCCTTACAAGTATGTAAGGGAGTTTTTTTGAAAAAAAATATGTATATACACTTGTATGTTCATATTACGGGGATTGAGGCTTGATGCAAGCTAAAATAAGGCTTTGAGCAGCTGTTAAATAAATATTTTCGGTTTACACCAGAGGCTCTTGCTGATAGAATAACCTTTGATTATTAAAAAATGATTTCAGGAGGACTAATATGTCAAAAAAATCCAATTCTTCAAAAGGTCTAAAGGACTTTTTGGCGAGAAAAAATATAGAAATATCGGCCAAGAGATATTTTATTGATGCTATGGGGAGCATGGCTCTGGGACTTTTTTCTTCACTTCTTATAGGTACCATCCTTAATACCATAGGGCAAAAGCTTGGGATAACCTTCCTTACTGATGTAGTTTGGCCTGTGGCAAAGGATATGACGGGACCTGCCATAGGGGTTGCTGTGGCCTATGCCTTAAAGGCTCCGCCTCTTGTTTTGTTTTCGTCAGCTGTTACAGGTGCTGCTGGCTACGCTCTTGGAGGACCTGCGGGCTCTTACATAGCAGTTCTTATTTCTACAGAGCTAGGTAAGCTTGTATCCAAGGAAACTAAGGTAGATATTCTTGTAACTCCTGCAGTAACGGTAATTTCAGGAGTTCTTATAGGTGCTACTGTTGGGCCTTATATTGCCGCCCTTATGACAAGCCTTGGAAATCTTATAATGTATGCAACTACCTTGAGGCCCTTCCTTATGGGAATAATAGTTTCTGTCGTAATGGGGATGGTCTTGACTCTTCCGATAAGCTCTGCTGCCCTTGCTATGATGCTTTCGCTTGCTGGAATTGCCGGGGGGGCTGCTACAGTAGGCTGCTCGGCTCAGATGGTTGGATTTGCGGTTATGAGCTTCAAAGAAAATGGCTGGGGAGGGCTGCTTTCCCAGGGCCTTGGGACTTCAATGCTCCAGGTGCCGAATATAATTAAAAACTGGAAAATTTGGATACCTCCGACTTTGGCATCGGCAATACTTGGGCCAGTAGCTACAATTGTTTTAAAGATGGAGAACACTCCAATGGGCTCAGGTATGGGAACCAGTGGTCTTGTGGGCCAGTTTGGAACCTATCAGGCGATGACGGAGGCAGGAGTAGATGGAATGACAATTCTAACCTATATAGTGGTGCTTCACATAATCCTTCCGGCAATACTTACTCTTTTGATTGCTATTCCTATGAGGAAAATGGGCTGGATAAAGCCTGAGGACCTAAAGCTTGACCTTGGCTAAGAAAGTTGATAAACTAAGGCATGCGAGAATGAGGTTTGGCTTGTAAGCTTTGGCAGGCAGGAGGGCGGGAGATTTGGGTAAGAGGCAGGTTATTTCAAAGAATAATAATATATATATATCAGGTGAGGAAGATTTTGAACCAAAACATATTTTTGAAAACGGTCAAGCCTTTCGCTGGGAGGAAAACGGCGGTGACTACACGCTTGTGGCTGATAAGTATGTAATCAGGGTAAAAAAGCTGGCTGAAGCTATAGTTCTTGAGAATGCAGGTTCTATGAAGGATTATGAAGATTTTTGGCGGAAATACTTTGATATGGACAGGGATTACCCAGGTCTCAGGAGAGAATTATCCCAAATAGACAATAAGCTTAAAATGGCAACAGAGGCTGCTGTTGGCCTCAGGGTTCTTAAGCAGGATCTTTTTGAGATGATTATATCCTTTATTATATCCGCCAATAACAATATTTCTCGGATAAAAAAGTCAATTGAAAAGCTTAGTGAGCTTTGTGGCGAAAAAATATGCGAAATAGACTCAAAGGCCTACTATAAATTTCCGTCTGTCAGTGCCATTGCAGACCTTAATCCAGACTATCTGGCGGAGTATACAGGGGTAGGCTACAGGGCTCCCTATCTTGTAAAAACAGGAAAAATGATTGAAAATGCAGAGGTAGACCTGGGACTAATAGATAAACTGGATTACGAAGCCGCCCATAAGGAGCTTATGAGGCTTGCGGGAGTGGGCCCCAAGGTTGCTGATTGTATTCTTCTTTTTGGAAACTCAAGGGATATGGCCTTTCCTGTAGACACCTGGGTCATAAAGGTAATGAATGAGTATTATTTGGGAAATGAGAAAAACAGTAAAAGAATAAAGGCTGAAGGCCACAGAAGGTTTGGGGATAAGGCCGGTCTTGCCCAGCAGTACCTTTTTTATCATGCCAGAGAAAATAAGCTGGGGACGAAAAAATAATGTAATGTAATATAACAAGGCAGTCGGTTCAATTGGGCCGGCTGTTTTTGTTTATCTAAGATCTGTAATTTGCGTTAAAATATGGTACAATACAGTTAAAGTCTAAGGATAGAGGTAGTAAGAATGTATCTTTGTGATAAATTGAGAAGTAACCCCGAGTATGCACAAAAAAACGAGCTTATCTTAAAAGAAGCTATTAACAAAATTGAAGCTACAAGCGAAGAATTCAGGCTTAGGGCCAAGAAAAGGCAGGATTCTTTGGTAAAGCCGTCAGGGTCCCTGGGTAAGCTTGAGGATATAAGTATCCAGCTTGCCGGGATTTACAGGGAGACTTTTTTTGAAACAGACCCCAAGCTAATCCTTGCCTTTGCAGGAGATCATGGTGTTCATGAGGAGGGGATAAGTGGCCAGCCCCAAGAGGTCACAAGACTGGCCTTTGCAAATTTTGCAAGGGGCATATGCTCTGTAGGAGTTTTGTCAAGGTATATGGGTAATAAAATTATTCCTGTAGATGTAGGCATAAACTCTGATCAGGAAACCCAAGGAATATTAAACAAAAAAATAAGAAAAGGCACCTGGAATTTCACCAAGGGGCCTGCTATGACCAGGGAGGAAGCTGTTCAGGCCCTGGTAATCGGAATAGAGCTGGCTGATGCATATATTGAGAAAGGCTACAGGGTTATCGGCCTGGGGGAGATGGGGATTTGCAACACCTCTCCAAGCTCAGCCATAGTTGCTGTGCTTACGGATTCGGATGTTGAGAGGGTGACTGGCCAGGGGGCAGGATCAGCTCCCCATATGTACAATAAAAAAATTGAAGCCATAAAAAAAGCCATAGACCTTAACAAACCAAAGAAGGATGACCCTGTGGATGTCCTGTCCAAGGTGGGAGGGCTTGAAATTGGAGCCCTTACAGGGGTAATTTTGGCCTGCAGCGCAAAGAGGATTCCTGTTGTCCTTGATGGCTTTATCTCCTATGCGGCTGGTCTTTTGGCTCAGGCCTTTAATCCGCTTACAACAGAGTATATGCTGGCATCCCACAGGTCTGCAGAGCCTGCATCCTGCATTGCCCTGGCAAAGCTTGGCCTTGATCCCTGCCTTGATATGAATATGCGCCTTGGAGAAGGCTCGGGTACGGCAATGTTTTTTAATATTATAGAGTGTGCAAACGAGGTTTACAAAAATGTGGCAAGCTTTGAGGATGCCAGTGTACCGGAA
>JBDHVO010000114.1:0-4427 GCA_039809675.1 Proteocatella sp. | reverse complement strand
ACGAGATTATGCTATCGAGACCTTTTTTTTGTTTTTGAATTTTTATTTTTATTTTTCTTTGGACTTATTCATTTTTTCTAAATTCCACTGATATTTTTTTTCTATATCTTTTCTTTCTTTTTGCATGCTACCCTCCCTAAAAGTTCATCTCCCCTGATTATAACACAGAACCTGACCCAGGCGGCAGTATTCTAATGACTTCAGAGAAGCTGGCATCGATTTTATCTGAAATTTGATATCGAATAACGATAAAATTATATATTGAATAACAATAAATGTATATAGGTAAATTGAATTTTATAATAAAAAAACCCCAAGAAGATAATAAGCTTGCATCTTATCCCTTCCCGGAGTATCTTTTATCCTATCTTGGCTTCTTGCAGAAGCTTTTATGATAGCTTTTTATTTAATTATTATTGACTCCTCTACCACAATGGCCACCTTGACCCATCATGCCTCGGCCCATCATACCTCGACCCATCATGCCTCGACCCATCATACCGTAACCATTTTCATCACAGTAGGCCTGGTTTTCCTCCATATTCTTTAGAATAGCATCGGCTTCAGCCTGGGTTATCCTGCCTTTTTTTACAAGTACATCCAGCTCAGCTTTTTTTGCGTCAAGCATATCTTGCCTGTACTCCTTCAGCTTATCAGGGTCTAGAGTATTTGCATCATAGGCTTTGTTTGAATCCACCCTTTGTACAATTGCTGGCCTATTCATCATATTTGCCGCATTTTGGTAGCCGCTTGTTTTTGGTGCCGCAAATCCACCTATGGCCATAGTACCTATTGCCAGGCCTGCAAGCCCTGCTCCAATTATTTTCATATAGTTTTTCATTTTAGACCTCCAAAATCAATTTTATTATTTGTTTTTTGTTTCCCTATTTATATAATATAGGGAAATTGTGTCTTAATAATGTCTTTTGGATTATTTTTTTCTTTATTTTAGATTTTGGGATTTTCTGCCAAAAAAATTGTAAATCTTGCCCCACCGTCAGAGCAGTTTTCAGCCCTTAGACTCATATGGTGTCTTTCTGCGATTTGTTTTGCTATGGCAAGGCCAAGACCAGTCCCTTCCTTATTGGATTCTCCCTGGGTTTTATAAAACCGCTCAAAAATATGAGGCAGCTGATTTTTCTCTATACCTGGTCCATAGTCTCTAATACATATCCTGTCTTCCTTTATTTCTATTTGCACCTGGCTTTCCCAGGGTGAGAATTTAACCGCATTATCCAGAATTATAAGGAGCATCTGTCTTATTCTACCATAGTCTCCCCTTATTGGAGGGCATTTTTCTGGTATGATGGTCTGGATTTTAACATTTTTTTCTTTTGCAAGGTGACTGGCACTCCTTGAAACATCCGAAATCACTTCACAAATATTAAGATCGGATATTTCTATGGCAAAGTCTGTATTTTGCAGCCTTGACAGGTCAAGGAGGTCTCCTACCAGCCTTTCAAGAAATTTTGTTTCCCCCAGCATCTGGATATGAAATTCCTCAATTTTCCTGGGATCTGTAACCACTTTGTCTGCAAGGGCTTCTAATGAGCCTTTTATCACTGTAATTGGAGTCCTTAGCTCATGGGATATATTTGCCACGAAATCCCGTCTCAGAAGTTCAAGCTTGGCACTTTCCTTACTTGCTTCGTCAAGCCGCCTGCCTAGAAGGTCTATTGTATCAGCTAATTCTCCTATTTCATCATTTTGATCTATATTGCTCTGGGCAGCATAATCTCCTCCTGCAAGCCTTAAGGCCACATTTTTCATTTTATTTAGCGGCTTTACAAAGGAATATGACATTAAGATGGACAAAACAGATGTTATAAGGAGGGCGAGGAAGATACTTATCCCCAAAATCCCCAGACCCTTGTTGATCCCAGCATCTATTCCATCAATTTTTGAGTGTATAAAGACAGCCCCGCTTATACTATCATCCTTATCCACAATAGGAACACCTACAGTTAACATTCTCTGATTTAAGGTTTCGCTAAAGGCAGATTCTCCCTGAAGAATATTTTGTATCAAATCCCTAGCATTTTCAGGGAGCTCTGCTATATTATACATACCCCTGGCCATATGGTGGCCCTTTTCGCTAGAAACCATGTTCAGGTCCTTGTCAACAATCCATACATCTGCATCCAAAGCATCTACTATAAAGCTCACATAGGCTTCATAATCAGTTATATAGGCCATCATCCCCCGCCCCATCATTCCCATCATCCCATTTCTTCTGTCGCCATATGCCAGGTCTTCCTCCTGGCTAATTGTTTTTGAAAGGGTTTGGGCATAGTGAAGGATGTCTTTTTTGTGCATATCCATTGTATAGGTCTTAAAGAGATAAACAAAGATGCTTCCTATAGCTAGAGAGAATACCAGCAGGGCTGCCGCAAAGTTCAGCCCCAGCTTAACAGCTATTTTATTTTTCTTCATCAGCCACCTCAAATTTGTAGCCTACTCCCCAAATTGTCCTAATATCCCAGCCCGGATGATTATAGTGGTCTAGCTTGGCTCTAAGCCTTTTAATATGGCTGTCAACTGTTCTTGTATCCCCAATATAATCATGACCCCACAGGCTGTCAAGGAGATTGTCCCTTGTAAACACCTTATTGTTTGAAGTGGCAAGGGTCCAAAGAATCTCTACTTCTTTTTTTGTAAGAGTCAGGGGAATCCCATCTATGGCAACAAGATATTTGTCCAGATTTATATAAAGGTTTTTTAGGGTAAATTCCTGGGCTTTGCTCTCCTCCACCATAATCCTTCTCATAACGGCTTTAATCCTTGCCATTACTTCACTAGGCGAAAAGGGCTTTACTATATAA
Source organism: Proteocatella sp. (assembly GCA_039809675.1). GTDB lineage: Bacteria > Bacillota > Clostridia > Peptostreptococcales > Filifactoraceae > JAUNKE01. Next base: position 1,605 of record JBDHVO010000114.1, on the reverse strand, counting down.
TCATCAGCCCCAATTTCAAGACCCATTATTTTTTCATAGTCCTCTCCCCGAGCAGTTATCATGATTACCGGTATATTTGATGTTTGCCGAATTTCTTTACAAACTGCAAAGCCATCTTTTTTGGGCATCATTACGTCGAGAAGAATTAAATCTGGTTTTTCTTCCTTAAATATTTTGAGGGCCTCTTCACCGTCAAAGGCTGCAAAGGTCTTGTAACCTTCTTTTTTTGCATATTCTTCAAGTATTGCACTTATTTGCCTGTTATCATCAACTATAAGTAGCTTTAGCATATCTAATCTCCTCATAAAAATATATAGATATCATCAAAAGCTTCTAATAAAGCTTCTGATACCTATATTACCATTTATTTGTCCATAAAAACAGGGTGCTAAATAAGGCGTCTTGCCTTAAATCGCACCCTGATACTCACTACTTATTAAGTGATTTTTACATTAAGGTCTATACAAAGAGGTGTCTTGCCTTATAGCCATAATATGTCATCAGTATACTGCTTGCAACAAGCACTATACCCAAAATCGGCGGCAAGATAGTTACTACGTTCGAAAAGACTTCTCCCTTGCCAAGCTGATTCATGGTGTTTAAAACTGCACCTGACACATCAGCCATAACATACAGGCCGTTTTTCGCCCATACAGTCCCAGTCATAAATCCTATAGGAGCTACCGATAGACTCATATAGAATCCATTTACGCTCCTGGCCTTCAGGCCTCTTACACCCAAAAACACAGGTACGAAGAAGAGAGCAGGAAGAACAAAGCCAAACCACTGGGGTGATAGGGCCAGAAACAAGATAGCAGTCAGCAGGAACCATCTCTGGTAAACATTAACCCTGCCTACTTCGTTTTTAAAGTCTCCAAGAGCCGCCCTAAGATAACGGATATAGTATTCAGTCTGATTTTTGATTTCTTTAGCATCAGATGTTGCTGTGAACCTGCCAGCTAATTCTTTCCCCTTTTTTACAAGAGAAACATATACCTCATGGAGATTCTCGGGCACTTCTTGGTTTTTATATTCTTCTTTTAAGCTTCCTAGGGTAGTGCTTATTTTTTCTTTTCTATTGCCAAGCTGCGGATACTTCAAAACCTTATTTTGAAGCGAGTCTATTACTGATACTATATCTTTTGTATTCACACGGCCTCCTAATTACTGTTGATTGATTTTATTTTTTTGATTTTTCTGCATCCAGAATTGCTTTGAGGCTGATTCCGGAAACCAGAAATACTATACTCCAGGTCGTAATCAAAAAACCTATAGCTGTACCTGTCATAATTTGCCTCCTTCTACACTCTGATACTTACTTGATTTTCTTCTATCTCTTTTCCGTATTTTGTTTTAATCGACCTATAGGACTGGATAGTTCCTGCAAGTAAAACAATAACGATTACAGCTCTTGCTGCGTTAACCCAAGGAACAAGTCCTGGTGCCTCAGCAACAAAGCTTGGTACAGCTTTGAAATACCCAGCCTTGTAGTAATCAATGGTTGAAAATACAAGAACGATAGCCAGGGAAACAGGAGTAAGAAATCTCATAAATACAGTATAGAACCATTTTGGAACCTGCCAGATTCCACCATTATTGATTTCA
>JBDHVO010000113.1:0-4433 GCA_039809675.1 Proteocatella sp. | reverse complement strand
ACAATAAGCCAGTAAAATGGAGGACAAAAAAAACCAAGGAGCTCTTTGCCTATCTTTGGCTAAGGGGGGACAAGAGCGTCCACAAGGACAAGCTAATGGAGGATATTTTCGCTGACAAGGAGCTTGACAAGGCCATGACCCTCCTGCACACAACAGTCTACCAGCTCAGGAAAACCCTGGAGGGCTTAGGTCAAAAAGCCCCCCTTATATACAAAAACGAAAGCTACCAGCTAAACATAAAGGTGCAAAGCGACCTCGCCAAGCTCAATGATGTCTTGTCAAAAAAGGAATACAGTGACGACCACGCCCTGGCCATAACAGAAATCCAAAAGGGCCTGCTCTTTGAAAGCGAGGATTATTGCTGGGCCCAGGGAGACCAGTATATGTATAGCGAGCTGACTCTGGCCTACTTGCTTAAATATGCATCAAAAAAAATAGAAAATGAAAGCCAATCCGACCTACTTAAAAAGACCATTATTTTGATGAATGTTATCGAACCCTACAATGACGACGTTGCCCTCCTGACAGTAGACTATCTCGGGAGACTGGGCAACAGTAACAGACTCCAGCGATATTTTGACGAATACTCTGCAAGGCTTGAGAAAGACCTGGGCATAAAGCCTGCAAAAAAAATCCTTGAAGCCTACAAGGACTACATGAAATAAATAGCTAAAAATAGCCGCCAAACATAAGAGCGGCTATTTTTGTTCAGAAAATGTTCAGAGCAATAGGATATATTAGTTTCGGAAAAACAAAAATAACATTAAATATACAAATGAAAGTACCGCGTATTTATTACAAGAATATTATTTTTTTGTTCGTGATGATAATAAATATGATTAGGTATCAGGATTTATTTTTGTTTAGGGGATAGCTTAACATAAATAAAAAAAGAAAAGGAGAGCTAATGAAAAAAACAAGCAAAAAATTACTGGGCCTCATCATGGCCCTGACCCTTATAGTCCAAAGCATCGGCTTTACGCCGGCCTTTGCGGATGCTGGGGCTGGCGGGGATAGCAGTTCATCGGAAATCACAGCAGACTATGATAATTCTGATGATAAGGATGCTGTAAATCCTGACCAGGACCAAGATACAGGCCAAGACAATGAAGCAGGCGACACAGAAAAAAAGGGAGTAACTTTTAAAATAACTGAGAGTTATATGGCCAAAGGAGAAAACAAAACTCCCCTTGAAGATAATGAAGAAATAAAGCTGGATGAGTGGCTTTACTTTATTTTCGAATTAACAGCAAATGAGGAATTTAATCAGGGAGACTGGATTGATTTACCTGTACCTGAGCAATTGGACATGTCGTCGGTAACGGATGGTACTGAATTTAGTGCCGGAGAAAGTGGAACAGTATCAATTGCAAAGAATGGTTCAGGGACAGGTCAGACTTTGCGCATAACAGCAATGAATGATTTTGAAAATGGGACAGAAATTTCAGGCGGGGTAGGACTTAAAATTTCTCAGTCAATAAAAGTAGAAAAGAATGAAATTACGATTCCATTTAAGACGAATGATACAGAAACGAAGGAATATAAAATAAAAATTTCTGACTTGAAAAGTGCCCCAATTGAAAAATCTGCTGGCAATATTAACACCACAGATAATACCCTAGAATGGACAATTGTGATAAACAAGAATCTTGCAACACTAAGTAAAGCTATAATAAAAGATGTTTTTGGCAATGGGAATATGGAGCTTATAACAGATTCTGTTAAAGTTTACTCTACAAAAGTAGACTTGACAGGAAAGGTTATAGAAGGAAGTGAAACGCTAATAGACAATAGCAATAATATATTTGAGGTTAGTAATAATGAAGACAAAAAAACAGGCTTTCAAATTGAATTTAAAAAGGAGATTGCTGAGGCGTATACAATAAAATACAAAACAAAACTAAAGCCTGATATAAGTGGTGTGAATACATTCCAAAATACAGCAAAGCTTTTTGAAAATGACAGTGAAAAAAGCTCTGCTTCAGCAAGCCAAACGCATACCTATACTTTTTTTGAAAAGTCAGGAACTGGTGATAATGCCACTAATCCATCAAAAATTACATGGAAAGTAGTTGTAGACGGTGCAGCCAAGGAGCTTACCGGTAATGTAAAAATCATAGACACTATACCTGAGGGCTTAAAGATGCCAAGCTCAATAAAGGTCACTAACAACACGGGTGGTGGAGACCCTGCTACTATAACTATTGTGGGAAACAGTGGCGTAAGTATAAGTGACAAAACGATTACAATAGACTTAAAAACAGTTACGTCTACTGGAGAGAACAGTGCCGTTGATAAGAAATATACTATTGAATACGAAACTGAAGTTGACATGGAGCATCAAGTAAAATATTCAAATACAAAAAAAGGCAGAGATTATCCATCACAAATCATATACAAAAATGAGGCTGTATTAAAGGAAGAGGAGACTGAAATCGGCCAAGCTGATGCAAGTATAGGAGTAGGGCTAGGGAATTTCCTTGAAAAATCAGGGATTCATAAGCCGGATTATGCAAATGGTACAGGAGGGACAGTTGACTGGACCATTAGCTTAAATGAGAGAGCCCTAAAATTTAAATCAGGAACAATACTGACAGATACCTTGACAGGCGGGCATAAGATACCAGAAAATACTAGTTTTACAGTTACTGATAACGTGGGCAATGACATAAGCAGCGAAGTAGGAGTAGAGAGAAATGAAGGTGGCATGGGTCTAAAGGTGACGCTGAACGATGATGTATCAGTCCCCTTTAAGATAAAATATTCATCTGAAGTTACAGATATTAGCCAATTGCCTAAAAATGAAATTAAGTTTGGTGAAGGCGGTATCGGCGATGGCGTCGGCGAAGATATATCGGTTGACTGGACTGTAAGCATAGGAAAAAGGATCACAAAAACTGTATCAGATATAGACTACAGTAACAAAACAATAACGTGGAAGATAGTCCTTGATACGACTCACGGAACAGTGCCTGATCCTAAAATAAAAGAAATCTTTGATAATGGTGGTCTTAAATTCGAAAGCATTAGCATAGAAAAGCATAGTGGAGAAGAACTCACCGCTGAATTTGATGAAACTAATATGCAAATTGTACTAAAAAAAGATGATAGTCTAATTACAGAGCTTAAGGGCAAGTATACTATTACCTTGGTAACAAAGTTTGACAGGCTTAGCCACAATGGCTATAAAGATACACTAAAGCAAAATACAATATTCAGCTACAAAAATACTGCTCAGCTATATAGTAAAGATACCAAAGTTGACGAATCATCTGCTAGTACAAACATCTCAAACCAATTTTCTATAAATTCATCAAAAAATGTGGAATTTATAGGTGATGGGAAGAAAGACAGAAAAATCAACTGGTTCATAAAACTAAATTATTTTGGGGAAGAGATTACTGATTTAAAAATAGAGGATAAGCTTGCAGGCAACAACAAAGGGGAACAAATCCACAAAATTCTTAAAGATACAATAAAAGTATATCCGGCTGAAGTAGCTAAAGACGGTACAATGAAAAAGACAGAAGGAGCTGCTCCGATCAGTGCCGATCTCTACACACTAAATATAAATCATAGTTATGACGGCTTTAGCCTGACTATAAATGGTAAGACAAGCAGTCCCTACTGGCTTGAGTACCAGACAGAAATCATCGGCAGTCTAAATGGAGAGTATAAAAATAATGCTACTGTAACAACTGGTAGTGTAAAATCCCAGCTTACATCAAGCACTACTTTAGAACAAAAAGAATATTTGTTTAAAGAAGCCAAGAGCAACACTAATCCATTTATTATCAACTGGGCTGTAAATATAAATAAAGGCAAATCTAATTTAAGCGACTTAGTAGTAACAGACAAGCTCTCTTCTAGTGGCCAGGTTTATCAGGAGAGCACAGTAAAGATTGTGGATGTTAACGATAGTAACAAGGTATTATCAAGAGGTGATGATTATCAGGTCGAATTTGCTAAGGAGGATGTGTCTGGCAACCAGATAATGATAATAAAAATTACAAAATCCGACTTATTAAAGAAACATCTCCTGTTGACCTATGACACAAAAATAACCTTGACAACAGAGGATGATTTAAAAAATGCTGAATTTAAAAATACGGTACAGCTAAATGGCTCGGGGGTGAATACATCATCAGAGGATAAGATTGTCTTTGAAAAAAATGAATCAAGCCAACTTTGGGTAGCAATAAAACAAAAACTGGAAAGCGGAAACCTGCCAAACAGGACGATAGAAATAACAAAAGTAGATAAGAACGAAAGCCCTGAAGGACAAAAAGTTCCCCTAAGCAAGGCTAAATTCAATTTAAAGCAAGGTGACAGCATTATTGCCACAGCGATAACTAATGAAAATGGCATTGCAAGCTTTGAGAATCTGGAAGACGGTACCTACACAATTGAAGAAACTGAAGCTCCAAAAGGTT
>JBDHVO010000112.1:0-4453 GCA_039809675.1 Proteocatella sp. | reverse complement strand
CGCTCGACTTGCATGTGTTAAGCACGCCGCCAGCGTTCATCCTGAGCCAGGATCAAACTCTTAGTTAAAATGTTTGATTGGCCGGATTAACTCCGACAATTTGTTTGTTATCTCTCTAAATGAATTAACCGGTTTGTTTAATTGACTTAAACTTGGTTGTTTCAATGATTCTACTGTTTAGTTTTCAAGGTTCAATTTGTTTTCTTCAGTCGCTTTCTTGCGGCGACTTTTATTAGTATACTGGAGATGGTTTTATTTGTCAACAACTTTTTTTGAAATTTTTAATTTTTCCAATTCGCTGTTTCCTTTTTCCAGTTGCCCTTGGGTCTTGCCCCTTGGTGCTTTAATAATATATCATCCTCAATAACCAATGTCAACAAAAAAACGGTATTTTTTTTACCGTTTTTTTTATCCACATTATCCACAAAACCATACTTTTCCCACAGTTTTAGCGATTTGTCCACTTTATTTACAGTTTATCCCCACAAATTTGTGGATAAGTATTTCTTTTTTAGTCTATTTTTTCTTCTAAAAACATATCAGATTCTATTGCCTGGATTCCATTTAATCTTTTTTGGATCTGCCTTGTCCTTACTCCAATTAGCTTGTCCAGCTCTGAATTTGCTGATTCAATTTTCTTTTGGGCACTTGAAAGTACTTTTTCAAATTGTTCAAATTCATTTTTGACGGCCCCAAGGGTTGACCAAACCTCTGATGATTTTTTCTGGATAGCAAGGGTCTTGAATCCCATCTGAAGGCTGTTCAGGAGAGCTGCCATTGTAGCAGGTCCTGTTATCGTAACCCTGTATTTCCTCTGCAGGTCTTCGAAAAGTCCAAGACTTGTCACTTCTGAATAAAGGCCTTCAAAGGGGAGGAACATTATGGCAAATTCAGTTGTATTAGGGACGTCTATGTATTTTTCCGAGATATCCTTTGCAAAGCCCTTTATTCTTGCAGATAATTCGGCTTTTGCTGCAAAAATTTTGTTTTTATCCCCATCCTCAAAGGCATCCTGGAGCTTTTCATATGCGTCAGATGGGAATTTTGCATCTATAGGAAGGTAGACCGTGCTTCGATTGCCCGGCAGCTTTACGGCAAATTCAACAAAGCTCTGGCTCCCCTTTTTTGTAGCTACGTTTGCTTCATATTGATCAGGAGATAGTATCTCCCTAAGTATGGCTGCCAGCTGGAGTTCTCCCAGCACTCCTCGGGTTTTGACATTTGATAGAACCTTTTTTAAATCTCCCACTCCTATGGCAAGACTCTGCATTTCGCCTAGGCCTTTATAAACCTGCTCCAGCCTTTCATTTACTATCTTGAAGGATTGGCTTATCCTATTCTCAAGGGTTGACTGTAATTTTTCGTCTACAACATTTCGCATTTCATCCAGTTTTTTGTTGTTATCTTCCTTTATATGCTCCAATTTGCGTTCTACTGTCTGTCTGATGGCTTCCATGCGCTTTTCATTTTCAACTGCTTGACTGTGAAGGATTTGATTTTGTGAGTCTATAGATTTTGTAAGCACAAGGCTCTGCTGGCTAATAGAGCTGCGGATGAGGTTTCCTGTTTCTTCTCTTATATCTCTGAATCCTGATGCGAGGTTATGATGGATATATTCATTGTCCATGTGTATTTTTTGGATTGTGCCTGCGTCAAGTCCTATGGCTTTTAGTTTTTCCTCTAAGGCCTGGCCAATACCAGCTTCACTGTCTTCAATTTTTTTACCAATTACTCTAAGTCTGAATATCAGATAAATTATAAGGCCTGCCATAATTACCATCAGTATAATTGCCGTAAGCATTAGGGAATTTCCCGCACCTGCTCCAATTGTATTATCCATTTTTCTCTCCTGCTTTGTACATTTTTTGTGATATAATTGCAGTATTAATTATACCACACATTTATTAATGGGGGATTTTTATGACTAGGATTGCTATTATTTCTGACGCCCACAGCAACATCCCTGCTACAGCTGCAGTTTTTAAGCATATTGATAATAATAGGATAGATTATATTTACTCCATCGGAGATATGATTGGCAAGGGGCCCTCTCCCTGCGAGGTTGTCGATTTGCACAAAAGCTATTGCAATATTAGTATCCTTGGAAACTGGGAGGATTTTCTGCTTTATTCCGGGATTTATGAAAATCCCATAAGCTATTACAGAAGGCTGCTAAGCGATGACCACCTGTCCTTCTTTAAATCTCTTGGTTATGTAATCGAATTTTTTATGAGCGGCCGTTTTTTTAGAATTTTCCACGCTCATCCCGATAGCGTTTACAAAAGAGTCTTTAAAAAGGTTCCGCTTCTAACCCATATGGAAATGTTTATGCCGCCAGCCACCTATAATACTGACTTCCCGGGTAAGGCCGCTGATATTGTCATCTATGGAGATATTCATTATCCCTACCACATTAGCTTTGATGATCTGTATTTCGAGGCCTATTATAAGGCTTTGAAAGACCGTATTTTCGCAACCTATGATGAGTTTGCAGCCTATAATAAGGTCCCCATTTCTTTTTTAAAGGGCAGGACAATCTATAATGCAGGAAGCATAGGCCAGCCCTTTGGCAGCACCCTTGCTTCATATATAGTCTTGGAGGGAGCCCTCGGCTCCGAAGAAAATTCCGATTTGAAAATCGAAGCTGTGAGCGTTAAGTATGACCTTTCCCTGGCTTCAAAAATCGCACTTGAGTCTACAATGTACGACAGAGCTCATTACTCCGCTGAAATTCTTACTGGGATTTACCGTGGCTACAGCCCCTGCTCGGATATTATAGATTTATTGTAAAAGAGGTACCTATATGCCAAAAGCACCGATAATAATTGGAGTTGCCGGGGGTTCAGGCTCAGGCAAGACTACCCTGGCTCGCCATCTTAACGAAGCCCTCCCTGGCTCTGTTGTTCTTTCCCATGATTTTTATTATAAAGACAATTCCGATATCCCTTTTGAGGAAAGAGTGACTATGAACTATGACCATCCCAATGCCTTTGATACCCACCTTATGATTGAAGACCTCAAAAAATTAAAGCATTACCACCCAGTTGACAGGCCTGAATACTCCTTTGTAACCCATACCAGGCTATCTGAAACTGTGCGGATTGAGCCCTCTCCTGTTATTATTGTTGAAGGCCTCCTGATTTTTGATGACCCTAAGCTCCTTGAGCTTTTGGATATTAAAATATTTGTTGATTCAGATGACGATATCAGGTTTATACGAAGACTCATGAGGGATGTAAAGAAGCGGGGCAGGACTGTCGAATCCGTTGTAGACCAGTATCTCCATACAGTTAAGCCTATGTTTAACCAGTTTATCGAGCCTAGCAAACGCCACGCAGATATTATTGTCCCTCGTGGCGGAAAAAACCCTGTTGCCTTAAGCATGATTCTTGCAAGAATTGAATCTGAAATTCTTAACCACCAGAGATAAGCATCTTAAAAAGAAGTGGTGTTCATCTTGGGATTTAGATGAACACCACTTCTTTTGTTTGAAGCTTTTAATTTATTTTGTCTTCATGGAGAGCTGAACCTTGCCCCTCTCCTTGTCAACGCCGATAACGCTAACCTTGACTATATCTCCGACAGCTACTACATCCATTGGATTTTTTACGTATTTATCACTCAGCTGGGATATGTGGACAAGGCCGTCATTTTTTATGCCAATATCAACAAAGGCTCCAAAATCAACTACATTTCTTACTGTCCCCTCCAGCTCCATGCCTATTTTTAAGTCATCTATATTCAATACATCTGATTTAAGGAGCACCATCTCAAGATTTTCCCTTATATCTCTGCCTGGCTTTTTAAGCTCAGATATTATATCAATCAGGGTAGGAACCCCTGTATCAAGCTTTTTTGCCAGGTCTTTAATCTTAATATTATCCAGTTTCTTTATAGCCTCCGGGTTTTGCTTTATAAGGTCCTCTTCTTTTATTTCAAGCTCTTTCATAAGCTCCTTTGCTTTTTTATAGCTTTCCGGATGGACGGCTGTATTATCCAGTACCTCCTGGGATTCCTTTATCCTTAGAAAGCCTGCACACTGTTCAAAAGCTGCATTTCCAAGTCTTTTAACCTTTAATAGGTCCTTGCGGCTTATAAATCTACCCTCTTCCTCCCTGTAGGCTACTATATTTTTTGCAATAGACGGACTTACTCCAGCCACATAAGCCAGCAAAGCAACAGATGCAGTGTTAAGGTCTACCCCAACGCTGTTTACAGAGCTTTCTACTACTCCACTTAGGGCTTCCTTTAGCCTGGCCTGATTTACATCATGTTGATACTGGCCAACCCCTATATGCTCAGGGTCAATTTTTACAAGCTCTGCAAGTGGATCTATTACCCTTCTTGCTATTGAAACTGCCCCCCTTAGAGATACGTTTAGATCTGGGAATTCTTCAGTGCCCAGTTTTGACGCAGAATATACAGAAGCACCTGCTTCACTTACAATAAGGTA
>JBDHVO010000111.1:0-4484 GCA_039809675.1 Proteocatella sp. | reverse complement strand
ACAGGCTATAAGAACTGCCGCTACTCCTCCCAAAACTATGAGCACACTGGGTACATCCACGAAGTTTCCGATTTTTGTAAAGTCAAATCCCATGGTGGCTGCGTCAAATATCATTCCAAAAACCATTAATACTACTGCAAGCCCCATCCCGAGCATGGTTGATATGTCCATTTTTCCTCCAATTATAAGCTATCTGTTTTGCTGTGGATCCGTCTATTGTATTCAATTACCCTGTCAATTATCTGATCCACATCTTCTTTTACAATGAAGAACTCCTTGTTAACAAGGGTAATTTTAGAATCCGGAATTATATCAATTGTTACTATATGGTCGCAGTTTAAAACAAATGGTTCTCCGTTTAATTTAGTTAGCTTTATCATTTTGCCCCCTCTATCAAGGGCAATGCCGGGGATTACCCCGGAGCCCTTATATTATTTTTATCGTTTCATTGCCATCATTTCTTCGAGCATCTGGTCTGATACTGTAATTATCCTTGTGTTTGCCTGGAAGCCCCTTTGAGTTGTTATCATATCTGAAAACTCCCTGGCAAGGTCTACGTTGGCCATTTCAAGGCCGTTTGTAATAAGTCTGCCTGTATTCCCGTCCCCTGGCGCATGAGCTGAGATTTCTCCTGTATTGGCTACAGCCTTGTAGTAAGGTCCTTGAGTCTTTTGCAGGCCGTTTGAGTTTGGTACATTGGCTACAGCTATCTGGCCTATTACTATAACTTTGCCTTTAAACTCATCATCAGCACCATCTCCACTGCCAGATACGATCCCTGTTACCATTCCGTTGGCATCTATGCTTATGGCTCCTATGTTCATAGGCTTGCCCTCGTCATCTAGGGGTAGCTGGATTGGCTTTAAAGCTTCTTTGTTTACAGGGGAGTCCCCATCAGCCAAGCCTAATTGTTCATCAGGAGCAAGACCCTGAAAACCATAGACATGATAACCGTCTGAGTTTACCAAATAGCCCTGACCATCCAGTTTCAGGTCGCCAACCCTGGACATGAGAAGCTTGCTTATGTCCCCCTTGCCTTCCTCAAGCTCTATGCCATCGTCTCCTGCTATGTCTTTTGTTCCCAAAAGGAACATTCCGTTGCCGTCTATCATGCAGTCTGTAGGACTGTCGGTTGGGGCGTAGGAGCCTGATGTGAATAGAAGGTCTACTGACCCAATCTGGGACCCATAACCTACCTGCGAGGCATTCATCCCTCCAAAGGTCGTTCCTCCGTCAGTTGAGTTTCTGGATGTTGAGTAGATTGATTCTTTGAAGGTGGTCCTCATAGCCTTGTAGCCATAGGTATTTACGTTTGCTATATTGTTTCCTATTACGTCCATTTTTGACTGGTGGGTTCTTAGGCCTGCCACACCAGAAAACATTGATCTAATCATTTTTTTACCTTTCTATTGCCGCAGGAGTATATCGGTCCACATACTCCATAGCTTCCCGAAGGTCCGGCTATATTATTACGGCTCCGTCAATATTTGTAAATATATTACCCTCCATCTCCATTTTGTCCATGGAGGTGACCAGGATATTGTTGCTTACGTTTACCACAAAGGCAGTATCCTTGCCTATTACTACCAGGTCCTTTATTCCCTTTTCTCTGGCCCTGTCTACTGCTGATTTTATATCTTGCAAAAGGTCAGGCCTTAAGTCTATGCCTCTTTCGTCTGCCCTCGCCTGGGCATGCTTTGAGATTTTTAGCTGGTCTTTATCGGCTTCCTTTAGCTTTTCTCTTAGAAGGCTTCCAAAGCTGGTATCTCTTATCTGCTTGTCCAGCTGGCTGTTTAGGTCCTTTGCTTTTTGTAGCTCTAACTTGTACTCTTCTATCTTTCTTGCGGATTTTAGCTGATCCATAAGATTTATTGTTTTGATTTTATCTATTTCCATACTTACCTCCCTTGCTGGCAGGCCTGCCTTTATGGATTTTCACTTTCTTGTGGCTCTACTGCCCCTGCTGCTTCTTCTGAAGCTTGTGGGTCCGGCTTTACTTCTTCTGGTTTTTGTACCTTTTGGATTATATTGCCCTTTTCGTCTACAAAAACCGCTTTTTCATCTGCATCCGGCAGGGTTCCTATGGCCATTATCTGGCTAAGACTGTAGGATTTGCCTCCTACAAATATTATCTGCTGGCCTCCATAGAGACCGGCTCCTGTCACCTTGCCAACTAGCTGGCTAAGTCCTTCCTTGTCCTTATCTATATGGGCCAGGGTTACTTCCTTGCCCACAAGAGAGGCGGAATAGGTTGTAAGAGATACATCTGTCATATTTGTCATAGCTGTTACTGTTGCCATTTGAGCCATTTGGGCCAGCATTTCAGATTCACTCATAGGATTGTTCATATCCTGGTTTTGCATCTGGGCTGCCATCAGCCTTAAAAAATCATTCATATCAAGGGCACCCTTGCCTGTTGCCTTTGATTGCTGGACTTGTCTTGTCTGACTGGCTCCCTCAGCTTCCTTGGTTTTGTTGCTGCCTTGCATATATGGGCTTAAATAATTACCCATCATTTCTAAAGCCATTCTACCCCCTATTTGACCTAAGCTCTTCTTGCTTTATGCTGTCCTTAAGCCTTAAAATAAATTCTTCGCTTTGCCTTTGCTCTTCTCTTTGCCTTTGCTCCTGAGAGCTGTTTTTTTGCTGGGTGTCCTGCTGGAGATAATCAGGTCTTGCTTCCTCTGTCATCCTTACTGTTACTTCTGAGCCCCTGTTTGTGGCAATTATATTAGCCAGCTCAGCTCCATTATTTTTCATGAGCTCCAGAGTCTTCTTGTTTGTGAAATGCATTTCAAGATTTGTTACTCCATTTTCCACAGAAACCTTCACAAATATTTTGCCCAGGCTGCCAGGATTTAAGTTGAGCTCATAGGATTTTTCCCCGGTTTGGGATATCAGGATTTTGTCCCTCAGCTCTTTTCCTATTTTTTGAGTAAGCTCTGGCCCGTCTGAAACCTTTATAAAAATTTTTTCAAAGGGTTCTGCAGCCTTCTCTAAGGAAGCCCCAGGCCTTATGTCAGCATTAATTTGGTTTTCGCCTTGTAAGTCCGCGGGACCAATGGAGGCTTTTTCCCCTTTACCTTCTGCCGCCTCAGGTTTAATTGCTCTGAAGACTACTTCATGGTCTTTGCCTGTAAGATCCCTGATACTTTTTTCCATATCCTTAGCTGTTAGTGCTTGGGAGTTTAATTCGCTTTTGACTTGAGATATCTCATCCCTTATTTCTGGCTTTAGCAAAAACGCATTTTCAAGCTGTTTTTTTAAATCTGCAGGTTCTGTCTTTACAGGGGCTGACTCGGCTTGTCCAATACTATAAAGCTGGGTTTCCCTGTCAATTACAATTTCTTTGAAGCCTCTTGCCTGGCTGAAAGAATTTCCCGGGAGCTCAAGTGACCCAGGAGACTGGATCCCTTTATCTATCAGGCTGTCTGCTACTTCTTCCTGATTTAAACTATTTGTGGTTTGGTCAGGGTCTGTTTCTGATTTAATATCTTTATCAGCTTTTTCTTCATTCTTTGGAGCTGCCTTGGCCACTTGACTGTCAGATGTCTTTTTTGCAGGCTCCCTGTCTTCACCGTCTTTAAACTTAGGCTTGGCCTGTTTGCTGCTTGATGTCAGGCTCATTATTTCCCTAAAGAGGTCGCCCTTTTCAGTGCTTTGTTTTTGTCTTTGCTGATTGGTCTGAAGCATCTTGGTTAATTCTGTTCTTTTTAGCATATTTCCTCCTTTCTTTAGTTTTAAATATATATAAGAACTATTGGAGTTTTATCTCCTTTAATCCTGTATATATTTCGGATAAAAAAAAATTTAGTTAATAGATCCGGACAATTTCATAATATTCTCAATCAATGGTTTCGAGCAGCTTTATTTGCCTGCAGCCATTGTATTTGAAACGAATTCTTCAATGAATTGTTCGCTTTTTTTTTGCACGAGCTTGTCGTACTCTTCCCGTTTTTTGCTTCTGAGCTTTTCGATGGTTGAGGTATCTTTTTTTGCTTCTACTACCTCTCCTCGTTTTTTCTCCTGAAAAGCTCGCAGGTCTTCAAATCTATTCATTTCGTTTTTAATTCTATTATTGAGGTGGCTCAAATAGGATTCATGGGTCAGAGCCTCCGCTACAGTTATCCCCTGCTCCCTTTTTTGATTTAGCTGATTTTTGCATGTGCTGTACTCAGCCTCTAATACCTGGACAATCTCCTCTTGCTTGTTTTGAGCTGCCAGAGCCTTAGTGTGCTCATTTTGCTTGCTTTCTAAGATTTGAGCTTTATAGTCAAGGACTGTATCTAATGTGAATGAAAACTTGTTCATTATCCCCCCAAAAAATTGATTGCTTCAGGATTTGATAGTTAAAGCTAATTATCAAATATATCATGGAGTAGACTTACAGTTTCTTCCATAGTGAAGCTTTCACTAATGCCCTGCTTAAGGAAGCTTTTGACCCTGTCTAGCTTGGTAATTGCATTGTCAAGAACAGGGTGTGT
>JBDHVO010000110.1:0-4485 GCA_039809675.1 Proteocatella sp. | reverse complement strand
TTGTCATCCTCCTGCTTGTTTATGTGCCAGGACTTGGCTCTGACCAGATGGGGGCAAGATCCTGGATAGATCTAAAGGTAATGAATTTCCAGACATCAGAGGCAGCCAAGGTAACCTTTACCCTGGCCTATGCTGCATTTCTTGACAGGCGAAGAGACAAGCTTAATACTCTTGGTGATATAATGCCGGCATTTTTGTATCCCTTGCCTATTTTGTTTCTTCTTTACAAACAGCCTGACCTAGGGGGGATACTTGTATTTTCAACCATAATACTTTTTTGCCTCTTTATAGCGGGTTTGAATAAAAAGTGGATTATAGGGGGGATTAGCCTTGTAGCTCTTCTTGTTCCCCTTGTCTACAAGCTTCAGCTCCTTGAGCCCCATCAGATGGTTAGGATAGAAGCCTTTCTAAATCCGGGCGACCCATCCTACACAGGAAACTATCAGCTCATCGAATCAATGACTGCCATAGGGTCGGGGAAGGTGTTTGGCAAGGGACTATTTAATGGAACCCTCATACCCTTTGGTTTTTTGCCTGTACCTGAAAGCGATTTTATATTCTCGATTCTTGGAGAAGAGTTTGGCATGGTCGGTATGGGTCTTGTTATTGCCCTTTTCTTTATATTTCTAAGCAGAATATATAATATAGGTGTAAATGCAAAGGACTCTTACGGAACCCTTGTTGTAATGGGTTTTTTAGGGATGTTCCTTTATCAGATATACCAAAATATTGGAATGACAATAGGCCTGATACCAATAACAGGAGTAACTCTTCCTTTTTTAAGCTACGGAGGCAGCTCAGTGCTTATGAGCATGGTTGTAATTTCAATAATCCTTAACGTTTATAGCAAGGCCCACTCAAGCTTTGCATATTAACAAGCAATACTTTTTATGCCTTGGCTCAAATCCAAGGCATAAAAAAAGACCTTAGCTAAGCTAAGGTCTTTTTAGAAGTTATAATTAGTCAACAGTTACGTTAGTAGCCTGAGGTCCTCTGTTTCCTTCAGAAATTTCGTAAGAAACTTTTTGTCCGTCTACTAGAGTTTTGAATCCGTCAGCAACGATTCCGCTGAAGTGAACGAATATGTCCTGTCCGCTTTCATCTGTAATAAATCCAAAACCTTTTTCTCCGTTAAACCACTTTACTGTACCTTTGTTCATTTTAAGATACCTCCTATAATTTTAATTATACCAGTTTGAGTAAAAAGCCGAACCAGAACTCAAACTTATGATGAGTAGGACGGTATCGCTATTTAATCTAAAACCAAATACAAGTAAAGAATAACACAGAATTGCACAGCCGTCAACAAGTGGTTAAAAAATTGTAAAACAATTTCAATAAGTTTGTGTTAAATAACGAATTATTGTAAAGTTTTTGAAAACATATACTTCAGGAGAGCTGATTTTTTAGGTTGTTTTTAACAAATAAAAAAGATTGTCTGCATAAAATAAGAAAAAATGAATATTTGATAATATTGAAGGGCACTAATTCAGAAAATTCCCAATTGGCCTTTATACCTTGAAAAATACCCTGTCTTATGGAATAATAGAAATAATAAATGAAAGGAGAGGTGACTATGTGGAATATTAGAGATATAGTAATGAACATAACCTTGTTTGATCTCATAGATATAACCATTGTTGCCTATCTTTTTTATAAGCTCTATTATTTAATAAAAGAAACAAGAGCAGAACAGCTGATTAAAGGAATCCTTGTCTTGGTGCTCACCCTCCAGATTTCGGGCATCCTCCAATTTCAGGTTGTTCACTGGATACTACAAAAAACCATGACCTTGGGCATTATGGCTTTGTTAATTGTGTTCCAGCCGGAGCTAAGAAGAGCCCTGGAACAAATAGGAAGAACAAAATTTTTTATCAAAGACTCAGCAAGCCCAAAAAAGAAAACGATTGATAATATAGTGGCAGAAATAAAGGCAGCTGTAACAGCAATGTCCAAGACAAAAACAGGAGCCCTTATTGTATTTGAAAGAGGAACAGGCCTAAACGAGATCATAAGAACAGGTACATATCTTGATGCAATCCTCAGCAGGCAGCTGCTCGTAAATGTTTTTGAACCCAATACTCCCCTTCATGACGGGGCAGTCATAATAAGAGGAGAGAGGATCAAGGCGGCAGGATGCTTCCTGCCTCTTACAGAGAACGAGGAGCTCAACCAGGAGGTTGGGACCAGGCACAGGGCTGCTCTTGGCATGAGCGAAAGGTCCGACAGTTTGGCTCTGATAGTTTCAGAGGAAACAGGCCAGATATCCATGGCTGAAAATGGCAAGCTCTTTAAAGACCTATCAAGTGAAAGTCTTGATATTTACCTTAGAAGGAGTCTGCAGGCGATTGACAAAAAGTCGACTTTTAATGAAAGGGATGGAGAATAATGAGAAGCAGACTGCCGAATAATTTCAAAATCAAGCTGCTTAGCATTTTAATCGCCTTTGGGATGTGGATATATGTAATGGAAGAAATTGACCCTATAATGATTAGAACAATTGAAAACGTTCCTATAGAGACAATCGCCAATATATCTGAGGTCACTGAAAAAGGCCTGACCCTATCCTACAACCAGGATATGAAGGTTGGAATCGATCTAAGAGGGAAAAGATCCTATTTGCTCGCCTACATGAATTCAGACATTAAGCCAAGAGCCTACATAGAAAATCCAAAGGCTGGGGAAAACATTCTGACCCTTTCTCTGCCAGATGTTAATGGAATTGAGTTTAGCTTCAATCCAGCCATATTCTTTGTAAATCTGGAGGAAAGCGTCATCGTAGAAAAAACTCTGGACATTTCTTACAAAGGAACCCCCAAAGAAAGCTACTCAGTAGGCCAAATTAATTTGAATAAACAGACTGTATATGTAGAGGGGCCAAAAAATCAAATAGAAAAGGTCGCAAAAATAACAGGCTCTGTCAGTATCGACAATGCCAGTAGAGACTTTAGTCAAAGAGTTCAGCTGACGCCAATTGATAAAGACGGCCAGAAAGTAGACGGGATAAGCATAAGCGGGAGCTTTGTAGTTGCAGAGGTCAAAATGGAAAAAAGCAAGCAAGTACCTATAAAGCTGCGGCTTGTAAATTCTGGAGGAGAGCTTACACAGACCTCATACCTCAAACAGTCATCTGACACAGCAACAATCACAGGGACTCCTGATATGATAGACAAGATAAACGAAATAAGCACCCAGGTGATTTTTATCAGCGATTTTAATGAAACTCCAGACAAAAAATATGATTTTGACCTTCCTGGGGAAATCCGCATAGATCCTGCAAAAATCAGCCTTGAAATAGTAGCTGATAATGAAAAGGAGTATATCCTTCAGATACCCAAGGACAAGGTCCAGCTCCTGGGGAATTTTGCTAAGGAGGAAATAATAGAAAAGCTGCCGCCTATCTTCACAGTTAGATTTAAATCGGGCAAGGAATATGAAAGCGGCATTAATGACAATACATTAAAGCTATATATAGACAATACAGTCCAGTCCGGATCATATGGGATGAAATTTATTGCAGAATATCCGGTCAATAATATGGTAGTAGATCCTTCAATTATTAATCTAGATTAGGAGATGAATATGAAAACCTTTGAAGAGTTAAAATCCTATGCTAAAAGCCTTGAACCAAAAAAAATTGCAGTAGCCTGCGCCCACGATGAAGATGTTTTGGTTGCAGTAGAAAATGCCAGAAAAGAAGGAGTAATCTCTGCGGTACTTGTTGGAGACGAGGATAAAATAAGATCCATCGCACTGGCCAACGGCGTTGATATTACAAAATATGAGATCCTTGACAGTAAAGACAATACAGAAGCAGCTAATCTTGCTGCAAAGCTTGTTTCTGACAAAAAAGCCGATATCCTCATGAAGGGAATGGTGGACACATCCATAATTCTGAAAGCAGTGCTAAACAAGGAGCTTAACCTTAGGACAGGAAGAACCATAAGCCACTGTGCAGTTTTTGAGGTTCCCCATTATGATAGGCTTATATATGTGACTGATGCGGCTATGAATTTGGCACCAGACCTTGACCAAAAAGTTCAGATCATTGAAAACACTGTAAACCTGGCCCATGCACTGGGAAATGAAATGCCAAAGGTTGGGGCGCTTTGTGCCAAAGAGAAGGTCGACCCTAAGATGCAGGCAACGGTAGACGCGGGTCACCTTCAAGAGATGAATGACAAGGGAGATTTTAAAGGCTGTATAGTAGGAGGCCCTTTTGCCCTTGATAATGCTGTATCTGTAGAATCAGCCCATCACAAGGGGATGACTAATCCAATAGCCGGGAAATGCGACATATTGCTTGCCCATACAATAGAAATGGGCAATGTACTCTATAAGGCCATAGCATATTTCCAACAAGAATCAAAGCTTGCCGGGATAATCCTTGGAGCAAGAGTTCCAATCGTCCTGACTTCAAGGTCAGACTCAGAAGAAACAAAATTTAATTCTATACTATTATCAGTGCTATATGCAGATAAATTT